>NZ_LT627735.1:2377500-2677500 GCF_900101765.1 Nonlabens sp. Hel1_33_55 | reverse complement strand
TGTTTGACCAATTCAAAACAGTTAGCATTACGTTGAAAATTGCGATCAATGTAAGATGACTTGTTGGCAGCTGTCATTAAATTGTACAATGACCACAAGGTTATAGACCCATCAGATTCTTTTGCAAAGTTCTTATCCGTATGATAATCTTTAACAATAGTAGAAGCTTGACTTTCTGACAGAGTACAGTTCATCACATCAGGATTTTTTGAACGATCTAAGTAGGGCAGCATTCTCAATTTTCCAACCAGTAATGAAAACTGCTTTTCAGATAGCTTGTGTTCTATGAGCTGTTCCATATCAAGCAATTGCTTTTGAGCATCAAAGCTGCCAATTAAATTTGTCGCCTTTTCTCCCAATTCCTCTAAACTTGATACCCGTACAGAATCCATCAAACCATCTGTACTAATGCATAAGTTGGTGCATACCCAGTTTTTGAATCCTATGAACAACTTGAACTTCTCCATGGACTTACTGCTATAGAGGTTCTCTTGATTATAGGCTCTAACACCACCAATACTTAGTGACAGTTTACTAGTACCAATCATCTGATAAATCTCAGGTATATCAATTGTAAATGCGCACCTCTCATAGTATCTAGTCTTTTCGTGCTCAAATAAATCCTTGACTGATTTACCAATAGCCCCAGGCACTCTTCCTTTAATGACATGACTAACTCTTACAGAAGCATCATTTACATGGTAATCAGGTAAGGATTTCCTAACGCTCTGCTTAACCTCATCAATAAATTGAAAATGGCTTATGGTAGTTTCATTGTCTTTAGTAAATACTGGAACAATGCAATCATTTCTTAAATGTTCCAAAGTGACCACCTCTGTATTTGCAACAATAAAATCATTGCCAATATTATTGGATTCGTCCACTACCATTTCCAATGGCTGCGGATTATATTCTATTAAATTATTCATTTCACAATTTGATTAGGATTAATAACATTTGAGTTTTTACTGGCTATTTCAACAGATTGAATGATTTCAATCTTTCTAGCACTAAGCAAAGGAAGGATTACGCTATGATGGTTTTTGTAACTATCATACATAATCTTTAGATCAGCTTCTGTCCTAGCTGTAAGGATTTCCTCCTTAATTTCATCCAATGATTTTCCTGTATTGCACCAACTTTTCAACTTTCTACCAGTTGCAGAATTGATAATGAATTCAGGTTTATTCATAAAAAGACCAGTCCTGTCCTTTGATACGCTCACTAAGTGCTTATCATTGATCAACTCAAAGTTTACAGTCAATTCATATTCAAAGCCTTCCCGAGTAATTTCCTTTGTTCCGTGCTTGATGACCGTGGTTCTACCATTGCCATTAGTATCCAATGAATAGTCTATCTTTCTCCTTACGGTCGTTATAATGTGAGCAGTAGAATTCAATATTTTATCAATGAATGATTGATGTCTAGGAGAAACCTTAGCCCAATCTTGAAACCGTCCTCCCAATTTTTCGTGAATACTCAAACACCCTCCATTACCCTGCCACTCGTGAGTTATGCTATCAATGATAACCACTTCCATCCCTTGCTCTTCACAGATGCTTATAGCTTCAATGTATCTCTCTGGAGAATAAGGTTCATTTAGAGTCAATACGTTGTAGTCTCCTAGGTGAGAGTATAAACTGGCACTATTATTTTCCGTATCAATAACACAGATTTTTGACCAATTTTCTGTTATTCCGTAAGCTAACAGTAGTGCTGACATTGTTTTGCCAAATCCAGAAGCTCCACTTAATCCTAAGCGTAGTTTTACTTGATGCCTTTCGGCTTTAATTAATTTCATTTTGTTGAGTTTTTAGTATAAAAAAAGAGCCTCTCAGTGGAAAGGCTCTTCATTTATAATTAATAATTGGTTACTAATACACTACTTCACGTGAAGCCACTTGTTCGTTGATGATAGTCTCGTTTTCATCAACATATTCATAACGGTGTGACAAGATAATGACCTCATCAGTTCCTGCAACGGTATATTCGTAAGGCTCCACCGTTACTTTCTTAACACTACCTTCAATTTGCTGACCAACAAGTGACTTACACATAGCTTCATCAAATGTGCTAGACACACTAGCAGTTTTTGCGGTGAAGTAAGTTTTTCCTGTTGATTTGCTTTTCTCGGCTTGAAGTCCTCCTTGGACAATCAGGATGTTGAATGACTCTCCGTTTTCTTTTTCAATTGTTTTGTAATCTGTAATCGTTACCATGGTTTTAATTATTTAAGATTATTGGTGGGGATTATTCCCTAATCTTAAAAAGCATGGGGGTGATTTGTGAGTTGGTCAAAGCTTAGAATTTCTGAAAAAATTCTGAAAAGATTTTTAAGTAAATTTAGAATACCAAGCTTCTGAAACGGTTTTGAGATCAATAGTTTTTTTACTTTGAATTGATTCCTTTTGACTAGTGTATTGGTCTAAAATTAATTTGTCCATTCCAGAAGGGTTTTGAGCTTTATGAAAATTAGCTTTAATTTTTAAGCATTGGAATGTCGAAGAACTTAACATTTGATTATAATTAGATTCAAGTTCAATAAAGTTTCCCTCTACACTTTTTACTGAAAATAAATTTAGAGTTGATTCGTTTTTACGAGTTTGAAAATTTATTGCCAATTCCTCATATGAGTCATATGATTCCTCGTACAAATCTAAAATACTATTGAGGTGAATTCTGTCTTTTCTTTTTTCGTATAGAAGTAATGCTTTCGCGGATCTAAGTATAATAAGAAAATATTTTTGGTAATCATCATAATAGTCTGTAAACCTGTAGACTCCTTGAAACTTGTTAAAATCATTATATAATAAGTTGGAGATATTACCTGACAACACGTGACCTGAATTATCAGATTTTGCGATAGGACATACCGTACAAAGGTAAAGCTCACCTGATTCAAATGTTTCACAAGCGTCATCGCGTTGGTCATCAGTAAGATCAACACTAGCATCTAACCCTAGAGCTAATCTGAAATTACTGTCGTGTACTTGCAATAGCAAATTCTTTTCGCCTAGGCCGTCAATTAAGACTTTAGCTGTGGCTAGTCTATAGCTCTTCTCGGTTTCTTGTTCATCTATATAAGTCATAGTCTTACTACCAATGGTACCGATAAGAAGTCCAGGACCACTAAACTTGATTAATTTCTCTTTAGAACTTTGAATTGTCAATTCACTGCGTATCAATGCTTCAATCTGTTTCATAGTTCTTTCATTATTGGATATAACTTTAAAATGCTTACGATCTACAAAGAAATAATTCCCCTGAATATAGTAAACTAAAAAAATCTTGACATTTGCTTACTTACTTGCTTATTCAATATAGCACCATAACTCTGTTCAGTTATCGTAATACTAGAATGTCCCAGTAATTTCTGAACAATCTCCATAGGTACATCATTGTAAAGCAGTACGGTGGAGGCAAACGTTTTTCTAGCGGTGTGATGGGTCAATCTTTTATTGATATCTAAGATTACTGCAATCTCTTTTAAATAGCTGTTGAACCGTTGATTTGAAAGTTTAGGTAAGCTATCGTTACTGTAAAAATCTAAATCAAGTAGTACACGATTTGCTTTTGGAAGCAAAGGGATAGAAATGGTTTTGGAGGTTTTCAATCTAGTTATGATGATCCAATCCTTACCATCAAATCCTTTTTGAATGTGTGTTCTATTCAATGCTCTCATTTCCGCATACGCAAGTCCAGAATAACAACAGAATATAAATAACTGTCTGACCAAATCAAGTCTACTTTGAATCAACGTGGTATTTTCAAATACTTCCAATTCCTCAGAGGTTAAGAATACAATTTGATTGTTTATTGTTTTAGGTTTGTGATCTACAAAAGGATCTTTTGGTAATAATCCGTTAATAACTGCTATTCTAAAAGGCTTTCTAAGACGTTGAATCGTTTTATTGATGGTAATCTGCTTTTGATTTTTTTTGACCTTTAGCCAGTATTCAAAATCCTCTAGAAAAGAAATATCTAGCTTTTCAATAGTTTTATTTTTTATAGTCTCTGATTGCACAAACTCTCTTACATGATCATTGATATATTTAAACTTCTTCCAAGTAGATAATTTTAAATCCTTACCTATTAGCTTCTCAAGCTTAACCACATAGTTGTTATAGAATTCTGCTACACTAATTGCTGATGGCTTATGAACACCCTTATAACTATTATGAATAGTCTCTATATCTATATGTTTTGATTCAAGGTGCAGCTCTAGTTCAATTTTTTGCAGCTTAGATGCAATGGTTTGGAGCAATCCATTTTTGGCTATATGATCTACATCAGCTCCTGTAACGGTCTGCTCATCTTTTGACCAGTGATTGGGGTCAATAAATATTCCTGTAGAGAACTTCTTTGATTTTTTGTTGAAAGAGATAATGCAACGTATAGGACAATAACCTCTTTTATTTTGTTTGCTGAGGACTGCAAAGAATCGAATGTAAAGTTTGGTGTGTTTCATGTCTAATTATTTGATTATTAATAATTTGACACAATACAGAAGGGTAGACTAAAATTAATTAGAGGGTATCCTTATTGTTACCTCATTTTGAGCTAAAAGCTTCATTCTAATGAACTGGTGATTTTATAACTTACTGTAAATCAGTAAAAACAAAAATCCCAACCATTGCTGATTGGGATTTTGCTCCTCTTCTTGGGCTCGAACCAAGGACCCTCTGATTAACAGTCAGATGCTCTAACCAACTGAGCTAAAGAGGAATGTGATAAACACATGCCTAAGCTATTTACTTAAGCGGATGCAAATATAATATGTTTTCAATTTTACGCCAATAATTTCAATGAAAATTACAATCCTAATTTTCTATCCGAAAAGCCATTTGTAAACATCGTTTCCATTTGCGTACAACATTAAAGCTAACAATATTAATATACCTATGATTTGAGCGCGTTCCATAAACTTGTCTCCTGGCTTGCGACCCGTTACTATTTCATAAAGCAAAAACATCACGTGACCACCATCTAATGCTGGAATAGGCAGGATATTCATAACCGCAAGTATAAATGAGATTAGAGCTGTCGTACTCCAGAATTCCAGCCAATTGAACGTGTCTGGATACAATTTTGCTATTGTCCCAAAACCGCCTAACTGTCCTGCGCCCTTTTTGGTAAATACGTATTTAAATTGTGCCACATAATCATGCATCGTCCAATAACCTCTAGAAACACCTGCTACTAAACTTTCTCCAATGGAGTAGTTACGTGTGCTAAAATCAGCAAATTCTCTAAGGTTATTAGTGTAGATTCCCAGCCCTTCAGCAAGTTCTGATTCTGAAAGCGTTAATTCTACATCTCTTTGATTCCCGTCAGATACGATAGATAATATAAATGGTTCACCAGGAACCACATCATTATTCATGGCATACGTAAAATCTGTTTGATACTCGATAGGCTTACCAGCTGCAGCAATTACATCATCGCCC
Organism: Nonlabens sp. Hel1_33_55; assembly: GCF_900101765.1. Taxonomy (NCBI): domain Bacteria; kingdom Pseudomonadati; phylum Bacteroidota; class Flavobacteriia; order Flavobacteriales; family Flavobacteriaceae; genus Nonlabens; species Nonlabens sp. Hel1_33_55. Next base: position 2,672,053 of record NZ_LT627735.1, on the reverse strand, counting down.
TTTTTCAAGCCTAAAGAATCTGCAAGCTTTCCTGGTGCGATGGAGTCTATGACAAATGGGTATCTAAACTCAGGCCTTCCCATTATACCATCCTCAAACATGCGATTGCCTATGTCTTCTGGAATATTGATTTGTACCGGTTGTCCATTTCTCAAAACGGTCACCGTCTCCACATCTCTAAAAACCAACATCTTGTTTAGGTCAAGAGCATTCTCAAGCGTATCGTTATTTATAAGCAATGGTTGATCACCTTGCTCAAAACCTACATTTTCCAAGGTTTTTGAATAACCGAACCCATATTTGAAATCATCGCCTTTGGCAACCGGTGTGCCCTGAGAATAAATGATTCCAGCATAAATGATAAACCCAACTAGTACATTTACTATCACACCGCCTAACATCACGATCAATCGTTGCCATGCTGGTTTAGATCTAAATTCCCATGGTTGTGGTGGTAGCGCCATTTGCTCCTTGTCCATGCTCTCATCAATCATTCCTGCGATCTTGACATAACCACCTAGTGGCAACCAGCCTATACCATAAACGGTCTCACCTATCTTTTTCTTGAATAGGGAGAATTTGATATCAAAGAACAAATAGAACTTTTCAACCTTAATTTTAAATAGTCGTGCTGGGATAAAATGTCCTAATTCGTGAAGAACGATGAGCAGGGAAAGACTCATCAAGAAATTTATAATCAATACAATCGTAGGATGCATGTGTCTAATCGGTTTTCAAGCGGCAAAAATAAGGGATTCGCCCTAGTAAAAGCAAAAAAGCATTAACTAACAGACGGTAACGCTATGTGTAGATTGAACGTGTCCATTTTCAAAAAGTTGGGAATAGCAGTAATTCTTGTATGGAGTTCGCTTTCGCGAAAGCGGAAACACTTCCATCATCTCACCTTAAATATGCATCATTACTCGTGTATAAATGTCAGGAAAGTGGCATTAGGCTTACTAATGTTACCGTAAGGTCGTAATTTTGAACCTCAGTAAAAGACATGAAGAAATTCCTAAAACATAACAAGTGGCGCATCCTTTTTATGGTAGTGCTTTGTGCTGGAATCATGGCGGCATTTCAATATGCGCTTACTCCAGAACGTGAACTGGCCATCTTACAACCTGATCAATTTGATCCATCGCTGGTGGACGACAGCATGTTGTTTGTAAAAAAATACCACAAAATCGCTCCCTTTGAACTGGTGAATCAAAACGGTGATACCATCACGGAAGCCGATTACCAAGACAAAATCTATGTGGCTGACTTCTTCTTCACAACCTGTCCTAGCATCTGTCCCGTGATGACTAAAAACATGACGACATTGCAAGAAGAATTTAAAGATGATCCTGAAGTGATGCTGCTCTCACACAGTGTAACTCCAGAGATTGACAGCGTCCAGGTGTTGCGTGAATATGCCGACCGTAAAGGCGTTATGGATTCAAAATGGAATCTAGTTACTGGTGATCGCAAACAGATTTATGATCTTGCTCGCAAGTCATATCTAGCTGCTAAAAAGAATAAGTATGGTGGCGAGAACGCCATGATCCATACTGAAAACTTCCTTTTGGTGGATAAGGAAGGTCGCTTGCGCGAGCGTTCCTATGATGGTACCGACGAGGAAGAAATCAAAGCTTTGATTGAAGATATTTATGTGTTGAAGGACAGTTATAAAACTGAGGATTGACATCACTATATAATGCGTTGATAGCTGTTCACGTATTCCTTATTTTTGCAGGCTAATTGAGCACATGAGTTTTTTCGGTTACATTTTTCTTTTCTTGGTATTGCGATGGTTGTATTCACTGTTTGTCAATAGTTCTGCAACTACACAGCGATCAGGATCACCATTTCAACAACGTTCCACCACCGTTAGTCCTGAAGATTTTGAGTTGCATCTCTTGACCCTTTCATCAATTGTCATGAAAGCAGATGGGAAAGTAACGCAGAACGAGATGACTTATGTCCAGCAGTATTTTGTGAGCAGTTATGGCAAGGATCGCGCCAATGCTATTTTCAAAGTATTCAACGAGGTCGTTAAGAAGCGCGAGATCAATCCGCAGCGTATCTGTCAGTATTTGAATGCCAGAACGCGATATGAATCGCGATTGCAGATCCTTCATTTTTTATTCGGCATTGCGCAGGCAGATGGTCATGTGAGTACTTCAGAGGTTAACATTCTCCAGCAGATTGCTGGTTATTTGAGACTTACCCAGCGAGATTTTGTTTCTATTAAAGCCATGTTTGTCAAGGATCAGGATAACGCCTATAAAATTTTGGAAATCGATAAGTCTGTTCCAGATCACGAGGTCAAAAAAGCATATCGCACCATGGCCAAAAAATACCATCCCGACAAACTAATCGATATGGATGAAGCCTACCGCAAAGGAGCCGAAGAGAAATTCCGTGCGGTTCAACAGGCTTATGAGACCATCCAAAAAGAACGTGGAATGGTTTAATTGATTTGCTTCAACAACTCCATTATATCCTTCTCCGAATCTTTTCCTTTATCCTTATTGTACCAATTCTGTAATTCCTGCTTGAATTCTGGTGATAATTGGCCTTTTTCAGCTTTTTCTTTGGCTACCAGTTGTGTAGCATTGGTAGGTCGTGGTCCCCAAGTCGCTAGAACTTTTGATTTAGATTCGTCTAGGATAAGAAGTTTGGCGATCGATCTACTACCATTAGTGAGGAAGTGATCCATCAATTCAAGATTATCATCTCTTAAAACAACCTCAAATGGAATACCAGCTGCGACTGCAATTTTGTTGATCATAGGCATCGTCTGTGCCGCATCGCCACACCAGCTTTCTGTTAAAATTAAAAAGCTCACATTTTTATCGAATTGATTTAGAAATGTTTCCGTTTCTGGTAAGAGTTTCATCGTTTTATCCAGTCGCTTCATGCGCTGGTGGTTGAGCTTGGTATATTCTGCAAGAGCTTCTGTGACTTCTGTTCCAGAGTTAGTGCCGTTTACCACGTGCGCCTCAACAAAAGCTCGATATTGCTGGTACGAAATACTATTCTCTAAGGATTTTTTGATAATCTCTTGTAATTCCATCTTTCAAAAGTAAGCTCTATAGTGTTTAGGTATCTAGGCTAGTCAATGGTAACTGTAAAAAAGATCTTCTAATACCTAAAGTTTCTATTTGACTTTTTCTCACCGTGCTTTTTCTTGTCGTTCAATCGCTTGCGTTTTACATGTGCAGGAGTACGTCTCTTCTTACGCACCTTCTTGGGTTTGCGCGCAGTATTCAGAACATCCAAAAGCTTTTGGAAAACACGCTCTTTATTGGTCGCCTGACTGCGTGTATCCTGCGAACTCAATTGCAGTCTGCCATCTTTGGTCAGTCGATTTCCAATCGACTCGAGAATTCTCTCACGTTCTGGGTTTGTGAAAGCAGTACTATTTTCAACATCTAGCTCCACTTGCACTCTGGTAGCCACTTTATTGACGTGCTGGCCACCAGCACCGCTGGAAGTCGTTGCGGTATAACTTACCTCGCGTTGCAACTGCTCGATATCCATCTATCCTTGGTGTGCAGGTTTGAGTAAATCGTTCACCGTTTTCACTGGGTTGAATGTGATAAGAGGCACTTCAACAAAAATGGTGTTCCAATGTGCCATCGCGCCATTCCATAATCCCGGCAGTTCCTGTGCTTTGAGCTCATGACCTTTTCTGGATTTGTGGGTGATAAATCCTGTTTCTAGATCTCTGAAATCTGCCAAATCGAATTTGTTGCCTTGGTAATCACGAACGCCACAAACAATATCTACTGGATTAAAGTGCGTACAATTTGCAGCAATATTGCGCTGTCTATAATCATCATCGTCCACTTGAGCGCTTTCTACTATTTGTAAACTGCTCTGTCCATATTCATTTGTGACCCAGAAAGGTCCACCGCCAGGCTCGCCTTCATTCTTAACCATGCCGCATACTCGCAATGGTCGGTTCAATGCTTCTATTAAAGCCTCACGTTTATATATTGTTGTGTATTTGTGATAGTCTCTAGGTAAGCGACGCATGAGTTGCTCCAGAATAAATTCTTCCATTTCCTGAAAGGCATTATCCTCAATGGAGTCCGTTTGTAGGTTTTCTAGATATGTAAATGCTTTTTCCTGAACCTTAAGCAGAACGCCTGCCAGCATTTTCTTGTAAACACTCACATCTTCGTCAAGGTTAGATACCGTTACATTATCAATATTTTTAATAAAAATGAGATCAGCGTCCTGTTCGTTGAGGTTATCCAGCAACGCACCGTGACCAGCAGGTCTAAAGAACAATGTTCCATCCTTATTGACGATAGGCTTGTCCTGCATGTCAACAGCTACGGTATCTGTACTGGGTTTTTGATAGGAAAATGAAATCTCATAGTTTTTACCTGTCGATTCTTCAACCGCCTTTTCGATGCGGTCAAACTCATTTACAAAATGGTTTTTATAGGCCTGGGCAATGGTGAAATGCAATCGCGCTTCATTCTTTGTTGCTGCATAGCCAGACGCCTCATGTAGATGTTCTTCAAAAGCCGTCACTTTATGCTCACCATAGCTATGAAACGGAACCAACCCTTTAGGCATCGCACTAAAATTAAAACCGTTCTTGAAAAGCATCTTGCGAACGAATCGCTCTTTCTTGTCGCGGTCAGAAAGACTTTGCCAGTTATCAATACCTTTTTTCAATGATTCAATAACAGCATCATAAAACGGAAACTTCTCGATTCCCACAAAAAACGTGAACAGATCCCGAGCATTTTTGCGATTGATAAATGAATTAATGGATTCTTCGCTGGCATCATATTCTTGTAGAAACTCGTGTAAAAACTTAAACATTCTTGTAGCAGCACCACTGGCTGGAACAAATTTTAGAATGTCCAGATCTTCACGTTTAGAATCATAAAACTCAACATAATCCTTTATTTCAGAATCTGAAATGCGCAAAATTCCATCACCTACCACAGCAGCTTTTTTAAGTTTTACTGTAGGAAAACCATTGACAAATCTGTGGATCTGTTGTTCTAGGGTTTTCTTAGAGATCCCTTTCTCCTTTAATTGTTCTTCTTGTGTGGCTGTTAATTCCATTATATCAATTTTTCTATGGCGTTGATAGCATTTTTCAAACGATTCTCTCCCAATCCTGAAACCTTCGTGTATTTGTAACCATATTCCTGCAGGGCTGCCTCAAATCTATTGAACATTTCCTTACGCTCATTAGGTTTGTCCCGCAAATCATCGTCCGTCCACGGCGTATCGACATCGAGCAGTACATAGTGATCGTATTTGGATTTCTTAATCGCAGCGATCAATTCTGCTGGTACTTTGTCAAAATAAGCCATGGAATACACATAGGTCTCAACAATGTCAGTATCACAAAATAAAAATTTGTTCGCTTTCGCGGAAGCGATATTTTCAGCAGTACGTTGCCCAATAGCAATAGGTAGGATGTCATCATAAGTACAGATGTGACCGTTCTGATCAAAGAGTTCTTGAAGATAATCCCTTGCAAACTCTTCTACCTGCGGCTCTCTATAGTGCGCTGAAAGCTGCTGTGCCAGGGTGGACTTTCCCGTACTTTCTGGACCGTAGAGCACGATTCTTAGTCCGCTAAAATGGGTTTGTTCAGGTATTTTTTCCATTGGTAATATCCTATGATGGCCATAATGATCAGTATAAAATACAATATTGCGCTAAAACTGTATCCCTTATAAAAGTACAACGGTACTGAAATGATGTTCCCAACAAGCAAAACGAGAAGGTTTTCTATTTTGCGTAAAGCCAACAAATACATCCCAACAAAGAAGAATCCGGTTGTCAAGATATCCACATAGCTCACGACAGATTCAAACCGATCAGAATACCAATAAACAAAATAAACCAGCAACGACGCAGCGATAAAGATGCCTGCAGATTTATACCATTCCAGCACAGTGGCCTTAGTAACCGGCGTGACGTGGTTGGGATCCACCATACGCGTCCAAATGTACCAGCCATAAATACTCATGACAAAATAGTAGATGTTGATGATCATATCACCCAGCAGGTTCCATTCCAGACACAAATAGATAAAGATACCAGTACTCACAATCCCGAATGGAAATACCCATATATTATTGCGTATTGAACAAACGGCACTTACCAGCGTACAAACGCAGGCAAAAATCTCTAGCCAGAAAAACAGCGCCGGATAATCTTTATACTGCCCAAATACGTAATCGAATAACTCCATCTAGAAATGCGGCTTATAGTCGGCGCGATTTGATTTGACCAGTTTCATGTAGATCAACACGGCATCTTGTTTTGAAATGCTGTTTTCAATAGCTTCAGTCAGGAAAGGCATCAACTTATTGTAATCACCATAAATCTGAGTGGATAATGGGTTTTCCAAAACTTCAAACTCTGATGCTCTCAAAGCTTTTATGAAGTCGATGATGTGCGATTCAAAGTCATCCTGTAATGGCGACATGGTCAATTCAATGGAAACTTCCATAGCTATTTGGTTTTCCTACAAATCTAACCTTTCCAATTTAGATCATCCTCGATGGCGGTTCCCACAACGACCAATTTAGCTCCTGCTTTAAACCTTTCATTGATATCTTTCAAAGTGCGCAAACCACCACCAACGATGACTGGAATGTCAACGGTGGACACAACTTGACCAACTATATCAGGATTTACTGGAACATTTGCGCCGCTTCCAGCTTCAAGATAGATCAATTGGTTGCCCATCAATTGTCCAGCAAATACTGTATCCATAATCAAATCGGTTTCTTTTTGATCTATGGGTTTTGTTTTAGAAACACGCTCAACGGCGGTTTGTTTGCCGCCATTGAGCAACACATATCCTGTAGGAATTATGTCCAACTTGGATTCCTTTAATCGGCTGGCGGCTTTTACCTGCTCGCCTATCAAATATTCTGGATTGCGACCTGAAATAAGGTTGAGAAACAACAACCCATCAGCATGTTCTGAAATCTGGTAGGCAGATCCTGGGAATAAGACCAGTTTTAAATCAATCTGATTTTTGAACGCGATGAGCCATGAATCTAAAACTACATTTTCCATGGTGCTGCCACCTATTAGAAATATGATTTGGTCAAGATCAAGGTCTTTTTTGAGTTTTAATGTGGATGATTGTATCGCTTTCGCGAAAGCGGGAAAACCATCTACATCCAGTTTTTCAGGGTCTAATAGAATTCCCAACGTACGTCGGTTTACTTTGATACTTTCAAGGATTCTCATCAAGACTGTGGCAAAATGTAAACTAGTGTGTATTCCAGCACTTCCTCAAAATAGGTGTCGTAGGAAAGTTGGATCTCATTAAAGTCGATCCTAGAGGTTGTTTTGTTTTCTGCAAGATCAAACGGCTCCACTTTACAGTGATCAAAGAAGCCCAATCCTTTTTGACCAAGACATTTATACATAGATTCTTTGGAGCCCCAGATAACGGTGAGTGCGCTTACTTTATTGGTTTGGGAATTGATGAAATCTGTCTCATAGTTCACGAACTTTTTTGCAATGCGCAGGATTTTATCACGTCGCTTTTCTACATCAATGCCTGTGGTTGCATCGCTTATAATGATGGCGGTAAGTTCATAACTGTGCGTGATGGATATGTAGGATTCACCATCAAGATGAGGCTTACCCAATTCATCATAGTATAAATCGTTGTCCGTATAACCTGCATGAATCAACAAATGTCGTATGCTCAAAAAGCCACGACGGTGCATCTCTGAACTCATGGTGACTAGCCTGTTTATGGAGTTTTCAGACAAATCGATGCCAGATCTTAACCATGCTTCTGACTCAGTTACCTGCCAGACATAAACCCTTGTATTGGAGCGATTTGTTAGGGTTTTTATAACGGGCATTCTAGCTGTACGATTTTTTGTAGTTTTGCAACCGCAATTTAACAATAATTAGAAGGTTCCAAATTGTTGATTTTTAACCATCTCAACGACTAAGTTACCAAGATAAATCAATTTATGAGCACAGAAACCATTCCATACGTACCATATAAAGTAAAGGACATTTCCTTAGCAGATTATGGTCGTCTTGAAATAGAACTAGCCGAAGCAGAGATGCCAGGTCTAATGGCCTTGCGTGAAGAGTACGGCGAGTCCCAACCATTAAAAGGTGCACGCATCGCTGGATGTCTTCACATGACTATCCAGACTGCCGTTCTTATTGAAACACTTGTTGCTCTAGGTGCAGATGTAACCTGGTCATCTTGTAACATTTTTTCTACACAAGATCACGCTGCCGCTGCTATTGCTGCTGCTGGAATACCAGTATATGCTTGGAAGGGAATGAATGAAGAAGAATTTAACTGGTGTATCGAGCAGACCCTATTTTTTGGTGAAGATCGCAAGCCTTTGAACATGATTCTTGATGATGGTGGTGATTTGACTAACATGGTTTTTGATGAATACCCAGAACTTGCTGAAGGTATCAACGGTCTTTCTGAGGAAACTACTACCGGTGTTCACAGGTTGTATGAACGCATGAAAAACGGAACTTTAGTAATGCCAGCGATCAATGTAAATGATTCGGTTACTAAATCTAAATTTGATAATAAATATGGTTGTCGTGAGAGTGCTGTAGATGCCGTGCGTCGCGCAACAGATACTATGCTTGCTGGTAAGCGTGTGGTAGTTTGTGGTTATGGTGATGTAGGTAAAGGTACCGCAGCATCCTTCAAAGGAGCTGGATCCATAGTTACAGTAACTGAAATTGACCCTATTTGTGCGCTACAAGCCGTAATGGACGGTTTTGAAGTTAAGAAACTAGAAAATGTTGTAGGTAATGCAGATGTTGTAATCACAACCACTGGGAACAAAGACATCATACGTGGTGAGCACTTTGAATCCATGCGTGATAAAGTGATTGTTTGTAACATAGGCCACTTTGATAACGAGATTGATGTAGCATTCCTTAACAAGAACTATGGCGATACTAAGGTTGAGATCAAGCCACAGGTTGATAAATACACCATCAACGGCAAAGATATCATCCTTCTTGCCGAAGGTCGTTTGGTAAACCTAGGATGCGCCACTGGTCACCCTAGTTTTGTAATGAGTAACTCATTTACCAACCAGACTCTAGCGCAAATTGAATTGTGGACCAATAGAGATGCCTATGAAAATGAAGTGTACATGTTACCTAAGCATCTTGATGAAAAAGTAGCTGCATTGCACCTTTCACGAATGGGCGCAGAGCTTACAGAATTGAAGAAAGATCAGGCAGACTACATAGGTGTAGAAGTTGCAGGGCCATTCAAGCCGGAATATTACAGATATTAGGATATTTATTATATATTCCGCAATTAGATAAGAAATTTTGCTTTATCGCTTTCGCGAAAGCTTAATAAATATAAATAATGGAGATAAAAGAACAAGCACAGGAATACATAGGAATGTCAATGAGTAACATGTCCACTAGTGACCGTGTTCACGCTTCTCGTAAAGGGAAGGAAATTGTATTAGCCTTAAATGAGATATATAAGGAAACCAAGGATGAAGACATCATGGATCTCATGAAAGAAATGACTGTAAAAAAACAGAAGATTGAAAAACGTCTCAAAGGACGTCCATAAGTATCAAAAAGCCTCAATTTAGATTGAGGCTTTTTTTATGTTCTGGTATTTCATGTAATTTTAAACCAGCTGACTCGTTATTCCAACCTATTCACGTTTATGAAAACTTACATTTTCTCCTTTATCTGTATTGCAATTCTAGTCGCTTCTTGCAGCAATGATTTTCAACGAAGAACCATTGAAACTGAAAACCTCAGCGGATTCATAGAATCTGGAAACACGTTAGGCGTTTATAGCGATGCTGGGCTCAAGATTACCCAAGACTCCATACAAATGACCAACTGGCCCATTTCCAAACTTACAGAGTCTCTAAAAAACGTAATGGACACCGCTATCGCCACACCAGGTAAAGTAACAGATGTCTACACGATCCAAATAGCTAACAAAGGACAATTGGAGCAACGTGAATTTGTAGACTCATTGATCCATGTGTTTTCTAAAAATGGTTTGATTAATTAATAATCCATGAAAGCCAAATCTATACGACCGTTCATAGGTTCTGATAATTTTACAGTATCAAAAGAATTTTATAAACTAATAGGTTTTACTGAAACCTGGAGCTCAACTAATATGAGCTATTTTGATATGAATGATTTTGGTTTCTATCTACAAGACGCTCATGTCAAGGATTGGATTGACAACTCCATGCTATTTCTTGAAATAGATGATCTTGAGGAAACCTTGGAGCATCTAAAGTCTCTTAAACTCACAGATAAATATAAAAAGACCAAACTATCAGAAATCGTCCACAATGATTGGGGCAGCGAGTTCTTCCTGCATGATCCATCTGGTGTATTGTGGCATGTTGGGAGATTTATCGATAAATCAAATAATTAATTTCAATCTTCTAGCCTAATCCTTTTAGTGTTCTCAAATCTAAATTGATCTAAAGATTGTAGTTGTTCAGCAGTTCTAGCTTTCCATTCTTGAACTTTTGCATTATCACGACCACTGTCAGTCTCCTGCATAAGAGCTAATCGTTGCCTTGAAAATTCATTCATCATCTGATTACTCAAATTCTCTATTCCATCAGTACCTTTTAGAATTGATTTTCGATTAATAAATGCTTCTTTTCTAAATTTTCGAGCTTGAACTTCTGCCATGTCAAATTGCAGTTGTTGATATTCAATTTGAGATTCTATCTCATTCACGGTTTGAGTAGTATCAATCCATGAAGCATTGGTAATAAATTTATTCTCTATTTTCTGATTAAAATTTCGCTTTAAAAAGTCAAAACCACTAATAGAATGAGTGATCGCGAACTGGCTATAAATCTTATCAGAACTTTGATTTGCTATTGATTGTAGTTCAAAGTCATCCATTGTCAACTTCTCGTTACTTGTCCATAATTTTTCATTATCTGATACATTCTGGGCAATGACAAGAGAACTTGTCATCAATACAAGTAGCACTAATATTCTTTCTTTCATTATCATAATTTATGAAATCTATAATACAAAAATCCCGTCTCGATTGAACCAAGACGGGATTTTCAGTAAAATAAAGTTGATCAGCTATTAAGCTTGTCCAACTGGTACAATAGATACATAAGATCTATTGTTTCTCTTTTTAGTGAATTTTACCTCACCATCAACTTGTGCGTGTAACGTGTAGTCTTTACCAGCATATACGTTTTCACCTGGGTGGTGCTCCATACCGCGCTGACGGATGATGATATTACCAGCAATGGCTGGTTGTCCACCAAAAATCTTAACACCTAGGCGTTTTGATTCTGATTCTCTTCCGTTTTTCGAACTACCTACTCCTTTTTTGTGAGCCATGATAATTTATTTTAATGTCTCGATACTTACCGAGAACGGTTAGACTTTATTTTTCAACGCCGCCGTCTAGACGATCTTGAAGTTCTTGTAATTCATCCCATTTACCGTCTGCGGCAAGTTGGGCTTGCTGTGGCCATGTGTCAGGAACGTGGTTACCACGAACGTCTGCAATGATTTCAGCAATTTTTTCTGGAGTTGATTTTGCAATGTCTGCATAAGTTGCTAGACCAGCTTCAGCTAGTGTGGAAGCAATTTTTGGACCTACTCCTTCAATTTTTTTAAGATCATCTCCACCTTTGGCGGCTGCTTTCTTAGCTGGTGCCTTTTTTGCTGGAGCTTCTTTTTTCTCAACTTTACCTTTAGGAGCTTCTTCTGCTTTTACAGGAGCTGCTTTCTTTGCAGGTTCAGTTTTTTCTGTTTTCGCTTTCGCGGAAGCGGTATCAGAAGAGTCTTTCTTCTTTCCACCTTTTACGGAAATGCTTGAAATCTGGATCTGAGACATATACTGTCTGTGACCGTTTTTCTTGCGGTATCCTTTTCTACGTTTTTTCTTAAAAACGATTACTTTGTCACCCTTAAGGTGTCCCAGAACTTTTGCTTCAGCAAATGCTCCTTCTATAGCTGGGGCGCCGAGTGTGATGTTGTCGCCGTCACCTATCATAAGGATCTTATCGATGGAAACCGTAGCTCCTTCGTCCTCTTGTAAGCGATGTACGAACAACTTCTGATCTTTCTCGATCTTGAATTGTTGCCCTGCTATCTCTACGATTGCGTACATAATGATTAATTAATGTGAATAATTTCGGGCTGCAAATATACTGCTATTGGTCAAATAACCAAAGTTATACACATTTATTAAACAGCTTGAATTCTAGTGCTTATCATTCATAGGTTCCTGCTCTGCACGAACCTTTCTAGTATTCCATGATTGCTTGTAGATAGGAATGACTAATAATGAAACGACAATACTGGTAGCAAGACCAGATAAGAAAATGAACAGCAACAACGCCACCTCAATACCTTGACCGGCAATAGTCACCTGTTCTTCCAACTGCTCTGCAAGATCAGGATTGATCTCAAATAGGTAAATCGCCATGAAGATAGTGTAGATGGTTGTGGATATAAATCCTGCCTTGATTCCAGCCACAAAACCTTCCATATATTCAAAATGCTCCTTGTCGTGTTCATATACATCTCTTATAACAAAGAACAGACCTACACCGACGATGACTGCATTAAAAAATGATAACCAACTTTCTGCGCCATATCCTATTATATCTATCAAGACAAAATAAACGATAAGGGCGACCGCGATTAGAATGGCGTATTTAATGGTGTTTGATTTTTTCATGGTTGATTTGATTGGTAAAGGGATAAAATTCGGATATATCTGGCGTAGCACCTAATCTTTTGAAATTACTTTAACGGTATAAATCAGCATTCCTTACTATTATTAGATTTAAATGAAAAGTGTAACGTTCCGATTAAATGCTACACTCATGTATATATAAATGTAAAAAAAATCAAATGAACAAAATTATCTTAGGTCTTGTGGTTGCCTTTTTGAGCGCTACAGGATTTGCCCAAAAGGTAGAATTTACAGAATATGACCTTGAAAACGGTCTTCATGTTATTCTACATCAAGAAAATGCAGCGCCTGTTGTAACCGTTGGTGTTATGTATCAAGTAGGTGCTAAAGATGAAGAGCCAGGAAGAACTGGTTTTGCCCACTTTTTTGAACACCTTCTTTTTGAAGGAACAGAAAATGTAGAGCGAGGAGAGTGGTTCAATATTGTAGCTGCAAATGGTGGTAGCAATAATGCCAATACTACTCAAGATCGTACTTATTACTACGAAACATTTCCTTCCAACAAGCTTGAGTTAGGATTATGGATGGAAAGTGAGCGTATGTTACATCCTAAAATTGAACAAATAGGTGTTGACACACAAAACGAAGTAGTTAAGGAAGAGAAGCGCCAGCGCATAGACAATGCACCATATGGAGCAATAATCTATAGAACTGGAATTGACAAGCACTTATTCAAAAAACATCCATACGGACAATCTGTGATAGGTTCCATGGCAGATCTTGATGCTGCTAAATTGGAAGAGTTTCAGTCCTTCAACGATAAATACTACAATCCTAACAACGCTACACTAGTAGTTGCTGGAGATATTGATGTCAAGGATACCAAAAAAATGATCGAGGATTACTTTGGTACTATTGAGAACAAAGCACCTCGTAATAATAGAACGGTAATCAAAGAAGATCCAATCACAAAAACTAGATATGCAACTGAATATGATGCAAACATCCAGATTCCTGCAAAGATCTTTTCTTATGTAACTCCTAAGTCAATTGATCGCGACGCTTACGTTTTAGATTACATATCACAAGTTTTGACTGGTGGTAATAGCTCTAGAATGCAAAAACGTATGGTTGAAGATGAAAAAATTGCTTTTCAGGTATTAGCATTTAATTCTGCTAACCAGGATTATGGTACTTATACTATGGGCGCTCTTGCGAAAGGTGACACAGAATTAAGCAAGCTTGCAACAGTTATGGATGAAGAAATCAAAAAGCTTCAAACCACGCTTATTTCAGAACGTGAATACCAAAAATTACAAAATCAATTTGAAGCGCAGTACATCAATTCAAATTCTAGAGTACAAGGTATTGCGAGTTCACTGGCGTCTTATAATATGTTACAGGGCGATACAGATCGTATCAACAAAGAATTGGAAATCTACAAAAGCGTTACTAGAGAAGACATCAAAAGAGCTGCTAACCAGTACTTAAATCCTAACCAGAGATTGGAATTGGATTATCTAGCCGGTCAAGCACCTACAGACATGGATGATGCTGAAGACGAAGTAGAACAAATGAAAAACGAGATGATGGCGACAGGCACAGATAAAATGTCTGACAAAATATTCTTTGATTATAACCAAGCTACTTTGACCGCAGAATCTAAAAAGGAGTTGGACAAGATGGCTCAAGTGATGAAACAAGATGAAAGCATTATGCTCACAGCAGAAACCTTTACAGATAGTCGCGGTAGTGATTCTTATAATATGGCTTTGTCAGAAAAAAGATCTGCAGCTGTTATTGGATATTTAGTAGGAAAAGGAATTGCTGCTAATAGATTAAAAGGAGTTGGACGCGGTGAGGCTAATCCTGTTGTTGACTGTAGTACGATGAATTGTACATCAGAACAATATGAGCAATCAAGAAGAACTGAGTTTACAATCACAAAAAAATAATTGAAGACAATGAAAAAGCATATCAATATATTAATGGCCGTTCTTTTTATAGGAACCAGCGCCATCGCACAAATAGATCGATCCAAGATTCCTACATCTGGACCAACTCCTGAAATTAATCTAGGAGAACCAGATACGTTTGATTTGGATAATGGATTAGAAGTTCTTGTGGTTACAGACCGCAAACTTCCAACGATTACTATGAGTCTGGACCTTAACAATCCACCTATAGTAGAAGGAGACAAAACTGGTGTTCAATCACTAACAGGTTCTATCATGGGAAAAGGAACCACAAAAACTCCAAAAGAAAAATTCAATGAAGAGGTAGATTATTTGGGAGCAAGAATCAGTGTAGGTACCGGTGGAGGTTATGTTTCTACATTATCTAAATATACCGATAAGGTAATGGGACTTTTTGCAGAGGCTGCATTGAATCCTAACTTCACACAAGAAGAATTAGAAACTGAAAAATCTCAATTGATCGAAGGGATCAAATCTGGAGAGAATAGTGCTGCAGCAATTGCTGGTACAGTTCGTAATGCTCTAGCTTATGGAAAAAACCACGCAGCTGGAGAGTTTGCTACTGAAGAAAGCATCAACAATGTAACACTAGCAGATGTCAAAAAATTCTACAGCGATTATTTCGTACCTAACAATGCTTATTTACTAATCAGTGGTGACATTGATAAAAAAGAAGCTAAAAAGCTAGTTGAGAAATATTTCAAGGACTGGAAGGCAAAAGAAGCTCCAAAAGCAAATCTGCCAGAAGTTACCGACGTATCCACAACTGAAATTGACTTTATAGACGTTCCTAACGCCGTTCAAACAGAACTTGCCGTAATCAACACTTCAGAATTAAAGATGAAGGATGAAGATTACCACGCTGCATTAGTAGCAAACTACATCTTTGGAGGTGGTTTTGGTTCTTATTTGAATATGAACTTGCGTGAAAAGAATGGGTATACATACGGTGCAGGATCCGGATTAGGTGCTGGTAGAGATTACAAATCTACTTTTAGAGCAACAACAAAAGTGCGTAACGAGGTAACTGATAGCGCTGTTGTTGAAACGTTCAAAGAATTGGATCGCATCAAGACTACTTTCGTTTCTGATGAAGATCTTTCAAACGCAAAGGCAAAATTCTTAGGTAGCTTCATCATGCAGTCAGAAGATAAATCAGTAGTTGCAGATCGTGCTATCACGATTCGTACGAATGATCTTGACGAGGATTTCTACAAAGATTTCATCGCAAACATCAATGCTGTAACAAAAGAAGATGTTAAGCGTGTAGCTAACAAATATTTCAAAACAGACAACATGAGAGTTGTCCTTGTTGGAAAAGCTAGCGACGTACTTGAAAACCTAGAGGCCATGAAGGTGAATGGTAAAACATTACCTATCAAATTCTATGACAAGGAAGCTAACCCAACTGAGCGTCCATCGACGATTTCTGTTCCAGAAGGAACTACTGTAAATACCGTATTTGCAGATTACATCAAAGCTATTGGTGGCCGTGACAATGTTGCTGCTGTAAAATCTACAGCATTGATAGGATCGGCAAGTTCACCAATGGGTGAGATTGTTCTTAATGTCAAAAAGACCAATGATAATAAATTTAGCCAGACCGTAACTGTTGGTGGTAACGTAGTCTCAAAGCAAGTTTATGCAAACGGTAAAGGAAAAGTAGGCGGTATGCAGGGTAATGCAGAACTAGAAGGAGAACAACTTGCAGCAGTTGCAGATGAGGCTGTTCTTTTCCCAGAATACACATTTCCAGATCAAGGTGAACTTGTTGGTGCAGAAAAAATGGGTGACCAGACTGTTTATGTAATTAAATGGTCAGATACTAAAAAGACATTCTATGATATGAATTCTGGTCTTTTGGTAGGTCAAGAAAACACTGTGAAAGCTCAAGGTCAGGAATTCAAAACATTGATCAAATACGACAACTACAAAGAAGTTAAAGGTGTCAAGTATCCTATGACAATCATTCAGCAAATGGCTGGACGTGATATGAGATTTGACATTAATACCGTACGTGTAAACGAAGGTGTCGTTGATGCAGATTTTGAATAGATAATAACTTCGCTTTCGCGAAAGCGAAAAACAGCACAATCAAAAGCCAGTCTCTAATCAGAGGCTGGTTTTTTCTTTTCACGAGTTACTAGAATGACGGCGAGAATAATAACTCCAGTAGCTAGCACCTGCCAGATTGAGAAGTCTTCTCCATCCAATATTCCCCAAGTCAATCCTATAACTGGCATTAAGTAGGTGACACTACTAGCAAAAACTGGCGAAGTCATTTGCACCAGCTTATTAAACATAATTTTTGCAGCAACGGTTCCAAAAATGCAAAGGATTACTATAAACCCTAAGCTGCGTAGTACCGCGTCAGATGTAAAGTCAAGACGATCACCATCTGCCCAGAAAAATACGATCAACGCCAGCGGTAGGATAAATACAAAATTAGCAGTCGCGATAGCGAGAGGTTTGATGTTTTGTAAATACCTCTTAATAATGTTCACGTTACTGGCATAGCAGCAGCACGCAATGAGAATAATACCCGCAAACAAATAATTCTGACCTGGATTGTTTTCCATTCCAGCAAGCACTAAACAAACTGCGCCTGTTAAACCAATAATGACGCCCAACAGCTGCCGCTTTGAAAAGCTAATCCCAAATAAAACTGCTCCCAAGATCAAGGTAATGAGCGGTATTGTAGAGTTCAATATGGCGCTGATCGCGCTATCTATTTCGGTTTGTGCATAGGCAAATAAAAATGCAGGGAAGAAGGTTCCCAGTAAACCAGAAAGAGCAAGCCATGGCCAGTCTTTACGACGTGTTTTGGCAAATGAATTCCAGCCTATGGATATAAGAATCACTCCAGATACCATGGTGCGCAATGCTCCCAATTGCAGCGGTTGCAGGGTCAAATTGCCATCTCCATCC
The DNA here is from genome assembly GCF_900101765.1 of Nonlabens sp. Hel1_33_55. NCBI lineage: Bacteria > Pseudomonadati > Bacteroidota > Flavobacteriia > Flavobacteriales > Flavobacteriaceae > Nonlabens > Nonlabens sp. Hel1_33_55. The sequence continues at coordinate 2,654,470 of NZ_LT627735.1, read as the reverse complement.
TGACCCAATGCCTTTTTGATAAGAATAAAAGAGGTTCCCCAGATGATACTTAGAATAACTAGGTAAATGTACTTGAGTCTGGAATTGGGAATATTAAAAGGCATGACACAAAGGTCTGACTTTAAAGCCTAGCATTACAGAGTTTATTTTATTTCCACCTCAGGCTCTCCATCATCTTGAACATGTCTTTCTTGACATAATCAACTGCGGGCAAAATGGAATCATAATTAGGCTCTCTATTAAAGTACAACGCTGCCGTAAGAAAGTGTTTGGTACTGTCTGTCGCATAGAACTGTACATTTGACGCCGCATTGCCCTCAACACCATACAACATTCCGTAGACACGCTTCTCTGGGTTTAAATATGGGTTCTCGCTTATTGCGTCTGCCATCTGGTTATGATTGTAGGATAATTTCTGCCCATCAATGAGCAACTGTCGCAAATTGCTATCCACGGCGCGGTAGGTCAAGTAGATTTTGGCATCCAGCTCAGGATAAGATATAGAAGATGAATAGTCGTTATTCGCTTTCGCGAAAGCGGACTCATTAAAATCAAACGTATAAGGTAAATCCTTATCTAGTGATCTATAAACGGGTCTGGAATAATTCAGGGCAAGTTGAGCATCTGGTTTAGGTACTGGCGCATCACCACCACAACTTGCGAGCAGCGTGAGGATGAAAATAAATATTACAGATCTTAAGGTGTTGTACACTTGATTTGTTTGATGCGTTTCTTGTCCATGGACTCTATGATAAACGTGTATCCTTCAAAGATTATTTTATCGAGTTTACGTGGGAAATGACCTGTTTGCTCTAGCAGAAAGCCTGCTAGTGTTTCAGATTCACCTTTGCCAACTTCAAAAAGCAGCATGGATTCTTCTTCCAGTTTAAGAATACGGTAGAAATCCTTAATGGACGTCTTGCCTTCAAAGATATAATTGCGCTCATCTAACTTGCTATAGATAAGATTCTCGTCATCAAACTCATCGCTTATATCACCTACGATTTCTTCAATGATATCTTCTAACGATATAAGTCCGCTGGTGCCGCCATATTCATCTACCACAATGGCAAGATGCTTTTTCTGTTCCTGAAAATCCTGTAGCAAGTCATCTAGCTTCTTGTTTTCCGGTACAAAGTAAGCTTCGCGCAACAGTTTAGTCCATTCGAAATTCTTGCGATCTATGTAAGGCAAAAGATCCTTGACGTAAAGAATCCCGGTAATATTATCAACGCTTTCTTTGAAAACAGGAATACGCGAGTAACCGTTATCTACGACTTGAGGAATAATTTCCTTGAAGGTAAGATTTTCATCCAGCGCAAAAACATCTGTACGGTTGCGCATAACGTTCTTGGTATCTGTTAAGCCAAAGCTTACAATTCCCTGCAAAAGCTGCTGTTCTTCGTCTGTTGTATCGTTCTCATCTGTAAGTTCAAGCGCTTGAGACAATTGCGATACGGTAATATTTGATTTCTTACTTCCTAATCGATCTTGAATCTGCAGTGTCACATAACGCATAGGCAAGCTCATAAAGCTGAATAGCTTATCCAGCACATTGAGCGGTATCGCCATAAAGTTGGCAAAACCTATGGGGTTTCTATTGGCATATACCTTTGGGAAAATCTCGCCAAAAAGCAATATCAAAAAGGTTACGGCTCCTACTTCCAATACAAACCTGATCCATTCGGTCTCCAACCCACCGAACCAGACTTCTGCAAGAATACTGAATATCAATACAGACGTTATATTGATCGCATTGTTTGCAATCAAAATGGTTGCGAGCAACTTTTTGGGTCTGTCCAGTAGTTTTGCGACTATGGCTTTCTTTGAGAAAGCTGGATTATCTTCTTCAAGCTCTGTATTGCTCAAGGAGAAAAGAGCCACCTCTGCACCGCTAATAAGTGCGCTAAAAATGAGTAGCAAGATAAAAACGCCCAGATAGATCAACTGTTCTGGTTGATATACAAGTAGCAATTGATTCAATGGCAATGGGTCAGGATCCAAGTTCTATAAATTGGTTGGGTAAAAATTAAAATGGCAAGTCATCGTCCTCATCGTCCGCCATGGATTGTGCGGCAGGTGCTTTAGACTGTGCAGGTGTGCTGTTATTAGCAGGTTGCGATGATTGAGGTGCACTGCTTCCAGAAGCTGTGTTCTCGTTTTTTGGAGTAAGGAAGGTGAACTCCTGCACTTGAATTTCAGTGGTATAACGTTGCTGGCCATCCTCACCAGTCCATTGACGGGATTTTATACGACCTTCAATATAGACTTTGTCGCCTTTGTGTAGATATTTCTCACAAACCTCTGCAGCCTTATTGCGCACCACGCAGTTGTGCCACTCTGTATTGGAAACGCGCTCGCCGGTGTTGCGGTTCATGTATTCTTCATTAGTTGCCAGTGGGAAGCGACCTATACAATTGCCACCTTCAAAATATTTCATTTTGACCTCATCGCCTGTGTGGCCTATGAGCATCACCTTGTTCAACGTTCCTGCCATAATTAGTCTGTATTGATTTTAAAAAAGTCTACAAATATAGAAAAAGCACGGGTCATACGCCTAGATAATATCGTGTTAAACAGTAGTTTAAATTAAGCTCGCTGCGGCCAGAATTGAGTCATAAAACGCTCCATGAGAATATGTAGCGGCTTGCTTCTCGCATCTTCAACATTGATGGCATCATCGACTTCTGTTTCTATGTGAATGATCCAGAAATAAGCGTGAATCTTGCGATGGCTCAACTTGTGAATGATGGGCTGTTGATTGTATACGCTTTCGCGAAAGCGAACACCATTATAAACATCCTTAAATTCTCGAGCAGTTGTAAGTTCCACGGGCAGCAATGCACCACTTGCCTCCACAAACGGAAACTCATAGAGCCCTGCCCAGATACCACTTTGTGGGCGTTCCTGCAGTACCGTTTTTCCCGAAGGTGTAATCGTGACCAGGTAGTGATGGAAAAGGTTGAGTACTTTGGTTTTCTTGATCTTTACCGGTAATTCCTCAATCCTGTTGTCTTTAAATGCCAGGCAATCTTGATGGAAGGGACAAATGTCACAATCAGGATTTTTGGGAACACACTGCAGCGCACCAAATTCCATGATGGCCTGATTGTGCGCCGCTGGATGGTCTGGATCTATTAACTTTTGAGCGAGCTTTTTGAACTCCTTAATACCACTTGTAGAATTGATGGGTGTGGCAATTCCATAGATTCTGGAAAGCACTCGGTAAACATTTCCATCGACAACGGCCACCGATTCATTAAATGCAAAACTTGCAATGGCAGCGGCCGTGTAATCGCCTATGCCCTTTAATTTGAGCAAATCAGCATAGCTATCTGGGAATTTGCCGCCATTCTCGACGACTTGCATGGCAGCAGCATGCAAATTTCTGGCTCTGGAGTAGTAACCTAGACCTTGCCACAACTTGAGGACTTCTTCCTGAGGTGCTGCGGCTAGTTTTTCCACATTTGGAAAAGTCTCTACAAATCGCTCATAGTACGGTAACCCTTGATTCACACGCGTTTGCTGCAAGATTATCTCGCTTAACCATATATAATAAGGATCAAGAGTATGTCGCCACGGTAGGTCCCTTTTATTTAGTTGATACCAAGAAATGAGCTTGTTAGAAAAATTCATAGATGCAAAAATGCCTTGTAGAAAGATATATCTTCTTAAAATTTAATCAATTAGGGATTTTTAAATTGCAATAAAGACTATATTTGCGCCCTGTTTCAGAAACCCTAATAATAAAATTTAACAGTAAACATGACTAAAGCAGATATCGTATCAAAAATTTCAGATAAACTGGGAATGGAGAAGACTGAGGTGCAAGCAGCAGTTGAATCCTTTATGGACGAAGTGAAAGGATCCCTTGAGACTGGCGAGAACGTCTACTTACGTGGTTTTGGTAGCTTCATTGTAAAAACTAGAGCTGAAAAAACTGGACGTAACATTTCCAAGAACACAACTATCAAAATACCTGCACACAATATACCGGCATTTAAACCTGCCAAAGTATTTGTTGAAGGTGTAAAATCAAACGTAAAAGTAAAGTAAAATATAAGAGATATGCCAAGCGGTAAAAAAAGAAAAAGACATAAGGTAGCGACCCACAAACGTAAAAAGCGTCGTCGCGCTAATCGTCACAAAAAGAAAAAGTAGTCTAGTACTACTTTTTCTTTTTTTGTTCTTTGACATAGGGTTGCATCGTACAACCCGTTCGGGAGACACACTATACAAATTAAGTGTGTCCAACTAAATGTATAATTTGTCACTTCTATATATCCTTAGAGGTGATTAAACAATTGGAATCATGGATAAAGAAATTATTATCCGTTCCGGTGCTACAAAAATCGATTATGCTCTTACCAAGAATGGTAGGCTAATCGAGCTTCATGCAGATGAAGATGAAAATAAGTTTGCGGTAAGCGATATTTTTATTGCCAAAACCCGCAAGGTGCTTTCTGGTCTCAATGCGTCCTTTGTGGATGTAGGTTATGAAAAAGATGGTTTTCTACACTATCACGACCTAGGACCAGGATATTTAACCCAACTTAAATTCACTAAACAAGTCATAAGCGGTAGACTTAAAAACTACGCTCTTAAAGACATAAAGGTTGAGAAAGAACTTGAGAAAAGCGGCTCTATTACAGATGTCGTTGCTCCCAACCAGCCTGTACTCGTACAGGTAGTAAAAGAACCCATATCCACAAAAGGACCTCGCCTCAGCGCAGAGCTTTCCCTTCCTGGACGTTATGTGGTTCTAGTTCCATTCTCTGACCGAATCTCCATATCCCAAAAGATTGAGGATCGAGAAGAAAAGAGTAGACTTAAAAGACTGGTAAAAAGTATTAAACCTGAAGGATTTGGTGTCATTGTGCGCACCGTTGCCAAAGGTAAATTAGTAGCAGAACTGGATCAGGATTTAACTAATCTAATGACTCGCTGGGAAAACATGTGCAGTAAACTACACCGCGCCAGTTATCCTACTAAGGTGATGTCAGAAGTTAGTCGTACCAATTCCCTCATGCGTGATGTCTTTAATGACAGCTATACGTCCATAATTGTGGATGATGAGGAAGTTTGCAATGAAATCAAGGATTACCTTAAGACCATTGCTCCACATAAAGAAAATATCGTAAAATACCACAACCCACGAGTTCCCATATTTGAAAAACATGGGATCGAGCGTCAGATCAAAACGTCATTTGGCCGTACCGTTTCTATGAGTAAAGGTGCTTACCTAGTCATAGAACATACAGAAGCTATGCACGTGATAGACGTCAACTCTGGTAACCGTTCCAACAAGGCAGATAGCCAGGAGGATACGGCACTAGAGACCAACATGATCGCAGCTACAGAGATTGCTAGACAATTAAGACTGCGTGACATGGGCGGTATTATCGTAGTCGATTTTATCGATATGCGACAGGCAGGAAATCGCAAAAAGCTCTATGAGCACATGCGCGATGAAATGTCTGACGAGCGTGCAAAACATAAGATACTACCGGTATCAAAGTTTGGCTTGATACAAATCACGCGCCAGCGTGTGCGTCAAGAAGTCAACATCAAAACCAGGGAAGAAAATCCAGACGGTAATGGTGATGGTGAAATACAAGCACCAATTTTGACTATCCAAAAGATTACAGATGAGCTAGAACGCCATTTGAAGGCAGGAAAGAAAAAGGTAACGCTTCATGCGCATCCCTTTGTCGCTGCTTTTATCACAAAAGGCTACCCGTCAGTAAGGTCAAAATGGTTTGCAAAACATAGAAAGTGGATCAAGGTCATGCCTAGAGACGCATACACTTTTCTGGAATTTCATTTCACAGATAAGGATGGCAAAGAATTGCCCTAACGACTATTAAAACTATAAAACGCCTACAGGCTTGACTTGTAGGCGTTTTTTTGTTTAACCATTCATAGCAAATCACTATTGAGTAGCTTCCCTATTCCCTTTTACAATGTCTATTTTTATAACTTGAAAGAACCTCAAAAATCTTACAGCGTCGAAGAAGCCACAAGAGCCGCAGAACACTTTTGCGCCTATCAAGAGCGTTGCCATCAGGACGTAGAGCGCAAGCTTAAAAAGATTGGAATGATTGACGATGCCATTGATCAGATCATACCGCATTTATTGCAGCATAATTTTCTGAATGAAACTAGGTTTGCTAAGGTTTTTGCTGGTGGGAAATTCCGTATCAAGAAATGGGGTCGTGTTAGGATTGTGCGCGAACTGAAGATGCGTGGTTTGAATAAAAGAACCATTGATATAGGTCTTGCCGAGATTCCTGACGGAGATTACTTGAAGACTTTTGATTCGCTTTCGCGAAAGCGAGTCAGCCAACTCACAGAAACCAATAAATTCAAGCGACGCAAAAAACTCGCGGACTATCTACTCTATCGTGGCTGGGAATCACACCTAGTCTATGCCAAGGCCAAGGAACTTATTCCTGATTAATTTTCAATCGCTTGTTAGTGCGTGTAACAGCCTTCTCATTTTTATAATCGATCCAGTCCTGACCTTTCCAGCGGCGCATCAAATTATCATAATGTCGCATGATAAATATATTGTAAAGTGCCTTACTCAAGTTCTTGATCTTACGTGGGTATGATCTCAAGCTTATGGAAAAACCTGGATTGAGATAGTGCATATAATGCCAATAACCTTCTGGCATGTACAACATCTCACCGTGATTTAATTCACAAACGTGTCCTTGAACCTTTCTTAGGGCAGGCCACTTTTGAAGATCTGGATTACTAAAGTCAATATCCTCGCGAGTAATTAACGCGTTTGGAACTTTGTACATGAATTTGGATTGCGATGGATCCATGATAATACAACGCTTTTTACCGTGAAAGTGAAAGTGTAGGATGTTGGTGAAGTCAATATCGTAGTGCATGAACACCTTTGAATCTGTACCGCCAAAAAACATCATAGGCAACCCTTTGATCAGTTTCATTCCTAGATCTGGGTATTTGAAATCAGTTTGAAGGGATGGAACTTCCTTCATGATATTGTAGAGAAATATTCTGAAATTGGTTGGGCCCTTTTTGAGCAGATCAATGTAATCAGTCATCTTCATTTCGGCATGTGCTTGATTGAATCCTTCATCATGCTTTACTGGTCTATCATCATACAAAGGGACTGTTTTGTCTCCAGCGATCTTGTTGATGTATTCTAGATTCCACTTTTCGTAGGCTGGCCAGTCTTCTGTCAATTGCTCGATAACCACAGGTTTTTGTGGTTTCAGGTAATTTTTTATAAACTCCTTTTTAGAAAGGGTTTTGTATCTGGGTATTTCTTTGAGGTTCAACTCGCTCATCTATTACTGATCATTTTTGCCGAGTCAAACTCAGTCAATGCAATATACAAAAGGATTGCCAGCAGGTTTCTCAAAATTTATGTAAGGTCTAATCGTTTATTAAGCAGAAACTCAAATGAGGTTTTATATAAATACTAGCTCAATCAAAATTGCACACCATCTGACTCACTCGTTGCTTATAAGCGTTTCGAGAGAATCCATCCTCAACACGTTTAATAAACTAGCAAAGCGCACAGTCAATGGATGACTGATAGGCGATACAATTTATGGTTTCGCAGCCTTAGCCATTTCCTTGGCCTGCTCATTACGCTCAATCTTGTGATCTGGACGTGTCCAGCGAGGTTTCTCGCCTTGATCCTTGTATTTTGAATACTGAGCTTCCACGCTTTCTGGTTGTGCCTTTTTCACGAAAGGCTTCATAGGCTGTAATCCCAATAATTCGAACATTTCCATATCCTCGTTTACATCTGGATTAGGTGTGGTCAACAACTTATCACCAGCAAAAATGGAGTTAGCTCCAGCAAAGAAACACATCGCCTGCCCTTCACGACTCATATCTCTGCGACCGGCACTTAAACGAACTTGGGTTTGTGGCATTACAATTCTAGTGGTAGCTACCATACGTATCATTTCCCAGATGGAAACTGGTTGTTGCTCTTCCAGCGGTGTTCCTTCAACAGCCACCAAAGCATTGATAGGCGTACTTTCTGGTTGCGGACTCAAACTCGCAAGAGCCACAAGCATTCCTGCGCGATCTGCGACATCCTCACCCATTCCTATGATACCACCACTACAAACGGTCACATTGGTCTTACGTACGTTACCTATGGTGTCCAATCGGTCTTGATAACCTCTTGTGGAGATCACTTCCTTGTAGTATTCCTCACTACTGTCTAGATTGTGGTTGTAGGCATATAATCCAGCTTCTGCAAGACGGTGAGCTTGATTTTCTGTGATCATTCCCAGCGTACAGCAAACTTCCATGTCCAGTTTGTTAATGGTTCGCACCATTTCCAGTACTTGGTCAAATTCTGGTCCGTCCTTTACGTTTCTCCAGGCAGCTCCCATGCAAACTCTGGAACTTCCGCCTGATTTTGCGCGCAACGCCTGGGCTTTTACCTGCTGTACAGACATCAGATCGTTACCTTCAATATCAGTATGATAACGTGCGGCTTGCGGACAGTAGCCACAATCTTCTGGACAACCACCAGTTTTGATGGAAAGCAAGGTTGAAACCTGAACTTGGTTTGGGTTGTGATATTCCCTATGCACGGTCGCTGCGTCGTACAGCAATTCCATAATAGGCTTGTTATATATTTCAAGGACTTCTTCCTTAGTCCAGTCATGTCTTGGATTGGTCAACATATTCAATTTTTTATCTCAAAAAATTCTTCAAAAAGCTGATAGAATTTCTCTGGTTCTTCAAGGTATGGATTATGGCCACTTTGCTCAAACATTTCAAATTGAGCCTGTGGCATATAGGTTTTGTACTGGACAGCAAATTCTGGCGTAGAAACACCATCATATCTACCGGCAATTATTAAGGTCTTTGCTTCAACGTCCTTCAGTTTTCTACGATAATCCTGCTGGATCATACTACCGCTCACGTCAAAATCACCATCAGGTCCTATAATTTGTTCGTAGACCTCATTTGCCCAACCGCGATAATCGGTTGTGGGAACATTTTGCTGCAAATTAGTATTGTGGTAATAAATGTACTTGGTTGGAAAAGTACCGTATAAATCTTGTAATGGCTTATCTGTTGACACATATCCCAATGCTCTTAAGGAATCTACCTTTACCCATTTTTCTGGAAAATGGGTTTTTGCATAATGATTGTAACTATCACAGTTCGCCTGCCACATTGCACCACTATGAAAACCATTGATCAGCACCATCTTATCAAGTTTATCTCCGTATTTAATGGCATAAGCCTGCGCGGGAACGGTACCGTAGGAATGTCCCACGAGTGAGATTTTATCCAGGTCCAGATGTTTTCTGATCTTCTCAATCATCTCCACATCTGCATCGACGCTGTATTCATCCTTGTTTTTTGCGTTGTCTGACTTTCCTCTTCCCAACCAGTCAAAAAATACGACTTTGTTCGATTTATAATATTGTCCAAAATTGCCCTGCATGTAGTCGTGCGAGTTTCCCGGACCACCAGGCAAGAAAAATATGGCGTCACCATCGCCCTTCACTTCAAGATTTATTTTGTAGCCGTCGATAATCACGAACTCACTGCTGAATTGATCAAAGATGTTTGGGTCTATTTGCGCTTTAGCGAAAGCGGAACATATCAAAAACAATAAAACACCTGTAAACTTCATAAACTTATAGACCTGATTAGTGACCAACGGGCTGAATCAAAAATAAAACAAAATATGGCCAATCCTTATGTTGCTAATTTTCCTTTTCAATGAGAATGCTAACGCAATTGCCACCAAAACCGCTTGCATTGATCAAAATCTTGCTGGGCTGTGCGACGTTCCCTCGAGGATTCATCACCTGATCAGACATATAGGGAATTTGAGACATGGACTCACCGTTTAATAATTGCATCGCCATATAAATATTAACGGCAGCACTGGCACCTAAAGAATGTCCCAACTGCCACTTGTTATTAAATAAACGAGGATATACTTTTCCAAAAACGCTAGTAATGGCAGCCATCTCTGACGCATCGCCTTGAATAGTTCCTGGCGCATGGGTTATAATGGCGTCAATTTCCTCTAAAGAAATTTTACCGATGGCTTGTTTCATTGATTTTTGAAAACCTAAACCCTGTGAACTCATCGATGTAGCAGATTTCAATTGCTCTATCGCTGTTCCATAATCGGTGATTTTGATGCCATTTTGTGAGGGTTCTTTTGAAAGCAGCATGCAAGCTACAGCTTCTCCCAGAATCATTTGATTACTCGATTTATTCAGGTCTAAGGCACGGCAAGGATATTCACCTTTTTCTTTAGAATAGATTCTCAACGCCTTCATTTGAGCGATAGTGAAATCGGTTAGAGGTGCTTCAGTTCCACCAGCTATGAAACTGGTTGCCATGCCGCTTTCCAACCATGCGATCGCATTCAAAATCGAATGCGCTGCGGTAGCACAGGTAATGGAATGTGAAAATGCAGTAGATTCTGTACCCAAGTCTTGAGCTACCCAACTGCTTACATTACCCAAAGTCGTCAACGGTGATGTCTGTACAGGCACTTGTCCTGTTTTGATGAATTCTGCATGAAAATCTTCCCAGATGGTAGTAGCTCCACGACTAGATCCTATGTTTATAGCAACATCCTTTGAATCCAGTTTTAGCTTGCGTGCTGCAAGTATGACCATTAAGGTTGACCTGTCTAGTTTTTGGTATTGAGAATTTTCATCGCGTAAAGAGGAAATAGACTCCTCGTTTATTTTATCGAGCTTACCGACTATTGTTCCGTTTTGAGAGCAAAAAAAAGTCTGATCGCTATCAAATCCCATCTCGCCTAATGGAGATATTAATGAGGCGTCGTGTATGTAGATAGGGTTTTTCAATCGCTAGTTTCTGCTTGCAAAAATGGCAAAAGCTTTCTTAAATAACGTGTGTGATGGCGGTAATCTATCGCGACTCCAAAAATTCTAAAATCGTTTCATACAAAAACTCAAGTTCCTGAGCCGTGGTAGTAAACGGTGGCACTAAATAGATAGTTTTACCTAGCGGTCGCAGAAAGATACCTTTTTTCCAAAACCATTGGAATATCTCGTTACGCTCATTACCATAACGTTGCATTTCTAGATCAAGATCAAATGCGAGAATGACGCCGCAATGTCTCACCGCAGCGACTAAGGAATGCTCCTGCAGTCGTTTGGCAAACAAAGCGTGAGCGTTATTTATGAGTTTTATACCATCTTGAATCTCATCAGAAATCAACAAGTCAATGGCTGCTCCAGCCACAGCACATCCCAGCGGGTTCCCAGAATAAGTGTGCCCATGAAAGAAACCGCGGCTTGTATCATCACTCAAAAATGCTTCATAAACTTCCTGCGTACAGCTGGTGATAGCCATAGGCATGATGCCTCCAGTTAATGCTTTGGAAAGACAAATAATGTCGGGTTTTGTCAGGATCTGATCACTTGCAAAATAAGTACCTGTTTTTCCAAAGCCTGTCATGACCTCATCTGCGATGGTAAGGATTCCGCTTTCGCGAAAGCGAGATAACAATTTATCCATGACACTCGCATCATTCATCTGCATGGCAGCGGCACCCTGAACCAATGGCTCGTAAATAAAACTGGCAAATTGGTACTTTTCAACAAGTCGGTCAATCTGCAGCAAAACCTCGTCTATGTTGTGCTGGGTAGGCACAGGAATGCGCTCTACCTTGATGAGTAGATCTTCAAAAGGCCCATTGTAAACCGACAATCCAGAGGCACTCATCGCACCAAAAGTATCACCGTGAAATCCACCATCCAAGGCAATGACCGCAAGTCGCTTCTCGCCACGATTGAAGTGGTATTGAAAGGCCATTTTCAAGGCGATCTCTACACTGGTAGATCCGTTTTCTGAGAAAAATAATTTGGACTGATTTGCAGGAAGAATGCTAAGTATTTTTTCTGAAAGATTTACCGCTGGTTCATGGGTCATTCCAGCAAATACTACATGATGTAAATGTTGCGATTGATTTTGTAAAGCACTGATCAGTGTAGAGTTACAATGTCCATAACTGCAAGTGTACCAACTTGATATCGCATCAAAATACTTGATGCCCTCATGATCAAATAGATAATTTCCCTGAGCATGTGAAATCGCCAATGGCGGCATCGCAGTCTTGTGCTGGGTCAATGGATGCCAGATGTTTGCCGCATCTTTCTTCAATATCTCGCTGGCATTCATAATTGCTCAAGTTTTGACTTGAAGAGACTCGCATATTCATCAACAATTTTAGGAGTGATGCTATCGTGTTTCTTGATATGACCTATCGTTGGGACGCTGCTCATTTTTTCAATAATCTCAATAGTACCGTCTAGATCCACATGATTATAAATGATCCCAGCACATTTAAGCCCTCGAGACTTTAAATAGGCAATGCTTAACAACGTGTGGTTGATGCTTCCCAGATAACCAGAACTGACCAAGATGATTTTGTCTGTTGGCTCTATCAGGTCTGCTATTGTTTGCTCATTGTTGATGGGTACTAAGATTCCGCCGGCGCCTTCAACAACTAGATTTTTAGAAGTTTTAGGTCTTACAATTTTATTTAATTCGATGGTAATTCCGTCAATTTCTGCGGCCTTGTGTGGACTCATGGGCGTTTTGAGTCGGTAGGATTCTGGATGAAAGGTGCCTTTAAAATCATGTAAGAGTTCTTGCAGCGTGCCGCGGTCAGTTTCGGTCAGGCCGCTTTGAATGGGTTTCCAGTAATCTGCATCTAGTGCTTTTGTGACGATAGCCGCAGCAACTGTTTTTCCAACATCGGTTCCTATTCCTGTAATAAAATAACTACTCATGTAAGTCAAATTCATATGCACAGTTGGTGCATTTGTATAGTTTATGTTTTCGCAGTGGTAGTAGGCTGTAAGTGATCGCTTTGACAATTTCCATAAAACCTGTAGCGCTATTGATGTCTTGTTGCTCTCGCACTTTTCGCTTTTTGCAATTGGGACAAATGATGTAGTTTGTGATGCGTTGTGATAATTCTGGCGATGACTTTTCTATGATGCCTAATGCTTTGATGAAATCTTCAACATACACGTCCATTTTTACGCCACCTATAGCATTAGTCGCAAATGGATCTGATGCGATGGTAAACTCGTCCCGTAGAAACACCTCAATGTTCTCACTTTCCAGTTTGCTCTTGATGACCGCTGCTTCCGCTGGGTATGAAAATGTCGCTACCGTACGGAATTTGTTCATCGTTTTTTAAGTATTGCAGCTAAGGTATGAAGCATTTTCTCGCATTGTTCTATCGTGTTGAAACTATGTAGGCAAATGCGCAGTCGTTCCTCACCAGCTGGTACGGTTGGAGAAAGAATAGGCCTAATGTCATAGCCCTTTTCCTGTAATTGCAATGCTGCCTTTTTCACGACATCATTATCTGGAATGATACAGGTTTGTATGGGAGTTACGCTTTCGCGAAAGCGTAATCTCAAACCACTTTGAACTACCAGTCTATTGAATTTAATAACGAGAAGCTGCAGGTTCTCCACTTCTTTAGAATCCTGCGCCAAAAGATCGTAAGCATTTGAAATACAATTTAATGAATGCTGAGGAAGCGCTGTAGTGTACACAAAACTACGCGCAAAATTGACCAGAAACTGATTGAGGTCAAAGCCTCCCAAAACAGCGGCGCCATGGCAACCCATGGATTTGCCATACGTAACTATGCGGGCAAAAATATCATCTTGCAGGTTTTGAGACTGTGCGAGACCTTCACCATTATTTCCCACCGTTCCCAATGCGTGAGCCTCATCCAGAATGATATGGACATTATCTTTATTCTTAGCCAAATTGACAAGCTCCACCAAGTTAGGCATATCACCGTCCATGGAAAAGACACTTTCTGTGATGATGTAAACCTCTTGATTTTCTTCTTTGGAAAACTTGTCCAATAGAATCGATAAATGACCCAAATCGTTATGACGAAATTTGAGCGATTTAGCGTCACTCAACTTCATGGCATCCCTAATGCTGGCATGCACGTATTCATCATACAATATCAAATCACCTCGTTGTGCAACGCTGCTAATCAGACCCAAATTTGCATCGTAACCAGAGTTGAAAATTAGAGCAGATTCCGTTTTATGGAAAGCGGCTATTTTTTGTTCAAGTTGTTGACAGATCTCCGTTTGTCCAGTTAATAGTCTTGATCCAGTTGCTCCATGTTTGTTACTGGAAGCTGGTTTCAGTTTGTTTGAAAAACCCAAATAATCATTAGAAGAAAAATCGATTAGACCAGACGTTGTCCTGAGTTCGCGCATGCTTTTATTAGCATGTCGGCGGGCCAGTTTGACAAGAAGTTTTTCTGGAATCATAGATGCAAAAATAGGAGAAAACAGATGGCGCGGTAGTCTACCGGCTCATAGAGTTTTTAAAAGGCTCAATAGTGCGTTCAAAATTGTTAATGTATTATTAAAAGTAGGAAAAGTCCTTGGGCTAATCTTTTAATATTACGGATCTTTCTTGCATGCAACTAACCAGCTATCCTGAAAAGACGGATTTAGAAACCTGTGAGCAGGAACCCATTCATCTTATCCCCAAAATTCAGCAACATGGATTCATGGCTGTTCTGAATTCTGAAAATGAAATACTTCAAATAAGTGACAATGTTTCCAGCTTCATAGATGTCGATCCACATCAAGCTATAGGTAAAAATCTAGATTTTATTTGCGATGATTTCACAGTACAGGGATTTGAGAAATGGAAACAACGCAAGTTGGATCACATGCCGCTTGCATTCTCCAGAAATGAACAAAAATATCTGGGACTACCTCACACGGTTGATGATCTATTTATCATAGACGTGGAACCGTTGATGGATGATTGGGATTCTTATGGATTTCAACAGGAAATGCTCCATATTCTTAGTGCTCTAAATGCTACCACAAGTTCATCTCAACTTAAGGATAAAGCTGCAGAATTATTAAAACAGTTACTGGGTTATGATCGTGTCATGATCTATGAATTCGATGAGAATTGGAACGGCACCGTCGTAGCGGAATCTAAGGAAGATCACCTAGAATCGTGGAAAGGTTTGCATTATCCAGCAGGTGATATACCTGCTAACGCTAGAAAATTATTTTTAAAACAAGGTGTTCGCATCTTGAGTAATGTCTCGTCAGCTTATAGCGATGTTATTCCAACGATTAATCCTGTATTGGGCTCTTTAGTACCTACCGGTAACTCACATTTGAGAGGGTCGTCTCCTATCCATATTGAGTACTTAAAAAATATGCAGGTAGATGCTACTCTTAATTGCGCGATTGTCAAAGATGGCCAATTATGGGGATTAATAGCCTGTCATCATTATTCACCTAAGTTCATAGGCTTTCATAGAAGAAAATCCTGTCAATTACTTTCTGAAATGATCGGGAATCAATTGAATGTAAAGAATACAAACCAAATACTTGAAAAGGTGAATGGTTCCACGTCAACAAGAGCCCAGTTGGTTAGTAATATAAGCTGTGATTGGGATCTTGTCGCTGGAGTTTGTAATTATGATATTACTGGTAAGAATTTAGTTAACAGTGATGGTTTTGCGGTTTTTTACAATGATGAATATAGAACTGTAGGACACTGTCCTTCTAGATCACTTGCAGAGCAGTTGATTGATAACTTAAATGTCAAACTTGACACTTCTCAATATTACGAATCGAACTGCCTCATAAACGATTTTGAATGGATGGATGATCATTCTCAAGACTTTTCTGGAATGTTATATCACAAATTGAGTCGTGATGGCAAAGATGCTGTGATGTGGTTTAGGAAAGAACAGGTTTCTCAGGTGACTTGGGGCGGCAAGAATGTCAAAACTTCTTCAAACAGTTATAAGGAAGAGAGGCTGTCGCCACGCAAATCCTTTGAAAAATGGACTGAGGAAGTTAGATGCACCAGCCAGGAATGGAAAGATTTTGAGAAAGCTGCGGTAAGCGCATTTGTGGATGATTTGAAAAACGTCATCGTTTCTAGGTATGGAGAAGTCAACCGTTTGAATAAGCAATTGGAAAATCTCAATCAGGAATTGGAAAGTTTTAGCTACAGCGTTAGTCATGATTTGAGGGGACCGCTGCGTGGTATCGATGGCTTTGCACAGATCCTAATGGAGGATTATGGTGAATCTCTAGATGAGTTCGGTAAAAAATCAATTCAGATTATTATCAATAGTGCTGAGAAAATGAATGGTCTCATGGATGATATCTTGAGCTATTCAGGCTTGAGTAAAACGGAAATCATCAGCGGCTATCAGGATGTGGTAGAACTTTGTAAAACCATTGTTTTAGAGCATCGATTAGAAATTAAATATCCCAATACCACTATCTTAATTCAGGAAGACATGCCTGCAGTCTTTGGAGATAAGATGATGGTATTGCAGCTATTTTCTAATTTGATTACCAATGCTTTCAAATATTCCTCTAAAGTAGATGGGCCTCAAGTGGAAATAGGGTCCTATGAAAAAGATGGTAGAGCGATTTATTATGTCAAAGACAACGGCATAGGTATTGATCCCAAATACCAAGAAAAGATTTTTGGAGTGTTTACAAGATTATTCACGACAGAGTATGAAGGTAGCGGTGTAGGACTTGCTATTGTTCAACGTATTATACATAGACATCGAGGAGAAATCTGGGTGGAAACAGACATCAACAAAGGAGCAACATTTAATTTCTATTTAGAAAATGGACCAGATCAAGAGCGCTAGGAACATATTTATCATAGAAGATCGACTAGAAGATATTGAGTTGATATCGCGTGCCATTTCTCGACAGTTTGAGAATGTCCATTTAATAGCAGTTTCTGATTCTGAAGATTTATTGAATCAAATATTAAGTGGTGATCTTAAAAAATCCAGACCTAGCCTTTTACTTATTGATATCAATATGCCTAAAGTTTCTGGGATTGAAATATTAAAAGCTTTGGATCTTCAGAGCGAACTAGATCGAATCCCACGAGTGATATTGAGCTCCAGTGACCATCATAAGGATCTAGAAGATGCCTATGCTAACAGTGCCAACAGCTATATTATCAAACCTGGAAGTTATAGTGACCTTAAAATAAAATTAAAAAACGTGGTCGACTACTGGTTGAACACAAATACTATATAACGATGATTAAAGAGCCACTTAAAATACTTGTAGTAGAAGATAATTTTACTGATGTTGCCTTGATACAGCGCCAGATAAGAAAATGTATTCAGGATCCTGAAATCGTCGTTAGCGACAAGATTATACAGACCAGACATGCCATGAAAACGTTTATTCCAGACGTTGTTTTCACCGATTTTCAATTGGTTGGATTTACGGGATTAGAAGTCATTGAAAATGTTCAAGAAATCTATCCCAACATCCCAATTATTGTTATCACGGGAACGCTTAATGATGAAGAATTGGCCGCCAAAGTCGTCATGCAAGGTGCCTCTGGATTTCTGCTTAAAAAAAATATGTCAAAACTTCATGAGCGATTAGAACCTATGCTCAAAAGAATTTTAGAAGATAAAGCCGTCGTTCTTTTGAAATTGGAAAAAGAGCGCAAGGAGCGTGAGAAATTAAATGAAATCCAAAGCCTATTAAAAGAAGCCGCTCAATCACATAATAGTTCTGAATACACTCAAGATTACTACAAAAAAATCCTGATGGGAATAGAAGACCGCATTAAAACCATCATCAAGTAATATGAACATTTTGGAACGCCTGCGTGCTGAAACTCGTGAAGCCCACATAAATCTGGAGCAGATCAGCGGCGCTGGTAAAATAATGGATCATACTATAAGCTTGGATGAATATATTAAAGTTTTAAAGGCTAATTATATCGCTTACGCGAAAGTAGAATCACAATTATCACCCTTACAAAATGAATCAATTGCAAGTTGGATAGCAGCAGATTTGCATTTACTCAATGAAAATCTTCCCGAGATTCACGACAATTTTAAAGTAGAAAACGAGATGCAGCGCCATGGTGTAATGTACGTAATTGAAGGATCGTTGCTAGGTGGCGCCATGATTGCAAAACACATCACAGAGTGTCCTAAACTCAAACACTTACCTCAACAGCAATTTTATGCTCCTGCGAGTCCAGATAGGGCAAAACGCTGGCGTGGTTTTACAAGTCATATGAGCTCCCTACAATTATCAGATTCACAAGCTGATCAAATTGTTCTAGCAGCTAATGGCACTTTTGAACTTTTTAGGCAATCTTTTATGGGTGTTGATAACGTTTAGCGTGTGACGGTGATTAAAACTGAATAATTGCAATAAAAAAAGCCTCGATTCCATGAATCGAGGCTTCAATATTTTAGTTCTAATAAATTTAATCTGCTAAGACGATCGCTTTGTTGTTGTTCATTTCAAGAACACCACCTTTAATCTTAAAGTCGGTTGTATTACCATTTTTGGTAAACTTGTCAGCTACCGCAGGTTTCAACTCTACATTTCCAAAAATCTTTACAGTACCGTTAACCAGCAATGAAACGATAGGTGCGTGATTGTCAAGCATCTGAAATTCTCCTTCAACACCTGGCACAGAAACAGATTCAACATCGCCGCTGTAAAGTGTTTCCTCTGGAGTAACTATTTCTAAATACATCTTTGTTTAGTTTTCAGTAACGGTCTTAATTTTCAAAATGATATTTGAAAATGAGACTGTCGACTGTATTTATGCTTCCACCATCATTTTCTCACCAGCCTCAATTACTTCCTCAATAGTTCCTTTAAGGTTAAAGGCACTTTCTGGAAGTTTATCTAGCTCACCATCCATGATCATGTTGAATCCTTTGATAGTGTCTTTGATGTCTACAAGAACTCCTTTAAGACCTGTAAACTGCTCTGCCACGTGGAAAGGTTGTGATAGGAAACGTTGAACCTTACGAGCACGGTAAACGGCTTGCTTATCTTCTTCAGAAAGCTCTTCCATACCTAGAATCGCAATAATATCTTGTAATTCCTTATAACGTTGCAACAACTCCTTAACGCGTTGTGCACAGTTGTAGTGATCATCACCTAAAATATCAGCTGTCAAAATACGAGATGTGGAATCTAGTGGATCTACCGCTGGGTAGATACCTAGTTCTGCTATCTTACGAGACAACACCGTTGTTGCATCAAGGTGAGCAAATGTTGTCGCTGGTGCAGGATCCGTCAAGTCATCTGCAGGTACGTAAACCGCTTGTACAGATGTAATAGATCCTTTCTTAGTAGATGTGATGCGCTCTTGCATCGCACCCATTTCAGTTGCGAGTGTTGGTTGATAACCTACCGCAGATGGCATACGTCCTAGAAGTGCAGACACCTCAGAACCTGCCTGTGTAAAGCGGAAGATATTGTCAACGAAGAAAAGAACATCTTTTCCTTGACCATCAGCACCACCATCACGGAAGTATTCTGCAATCGTCAATCCAGAAAGTGCCACACGAGCACGTGCTCCTGGTGGCTCATTCATTTGTCCAAAAACGAATGTCGCTTTTGACTCTTTCATTACTTCTTTATCGACAGATTTCAAATCCCATCCGCCTTCTTCCATAGAGTGCATAAATGCATCTCCGTATTTTATAATACCTGATTCCAACATCTCACGTAGAAGGTCATTCCCTTCACGTGTGCGCTCACCAACTCCCGCAAAAACAGAAAGTCCACCGTGACCTTTAGCAATGTTATTAATCAATTCTTGAATCAATACCGTTTTACCAACTCCAGCACCACCAAAAAGTCCAATCTTACCACCTTTTGCATAAGGCTCGATCAAGTCAATTACCTTGATACCTGTAAAAAGAACCTCTGTTGAAGTAGAAAGGTCTTCAAATGCCGGCGCAGATCTGTGAATGGAAAGTCCATCTTCACCAGTTTTAGGCAAATTACCTAAACCGTCGATCGCGTCACCAATTACATTAAAAAGACGTCCATATACATCATCACCTATAGGCATCTTGATAGGATTTCCTGTAGCAAGTACCGCAGTACCTCTACTCAATCCATCTGTAGAATCCATGGAGATTGTTCTAACCGTGCTCTCACCTATGTGTGATTGCACTTCAAGAACCAATTTGTTTCCCTTCAAGTCAATTTCTAACGAATCGTAAATGTTAGGAAGAGCACCTTGCGTGCTATCAAATGTGACGTCAACCACCGGGCCGATGATTTGTGAAACTTTACCTGTAATTTGAGACATTCTATCCTTTTTTTAAAACTTAAAAACTTGGCTTCCAAAGCCTTTTTTCAGTGGCGCAAAGATACTGCATTCACATTTATTTAAATAAGTGATTTTTTACTTTTTTCTACTTTGGAAAATTGATGTGATGTTGATGTCTGTTCCGCTTTTGCGAAAGCGTAAAAAACAAAAGCCTCATTACAGGAATGAGGCTTGATAATTTATAAAATCTTAGATTACTCTACAGTAACCGATTTTGCAAGATTACGTGGTTGATCTACATTTCTATCCAAAGCAATAGCAATATGATATGAAAGTAACTGCAACGGAATGGTCGTCAATAAAGGGGTCAAACATTCCAGCGTATCTGGTACTTCAATTACATGATCTGCAAGAGCTCGCACATCTTTATCACCTTCAGTAACGATTCCTATAATCTTTCCCTCACGGGATTTGATCTCTTGAATGTTACTCACCACTTTCTCGTAATGTCCTTTTCTAGTGGCAATCACCACTACTGGCATTTGCTCATCGATGAGTGCAATGGGTCCGTGCTTCATTTCTGCCGCTGGATAACCTTCTGCATGGATATAGCTTATTTCTTTAAGTTTCAAAGCACCTTCAAGGGCTACTGGAAAGTTGAAACCACGACCTAGATATAGACAATTCTTTGCATCCTTATATACATGAGCAATTTGCTCTATAAGATCATTTGATTCTAGCGCTTTCTTGACCTTATTAGGTATACTTTCAAGCTCAACTAAATATTCATGAAACTTACTACGCGAGATAGCACCTTTCTTTTTGGCCATTTGAAGAGCCATAAGAGTTAAAACCGTAATCTGAGTCGTAAAAGCTTTAGTTGAAGCCACTCCTATTTCTGGTCCTGCGTGTGTATAGGCACCAGCGTGAGCCTCTCGTGATATAGAACTTCCCACAACATTACAAACGCCAAAAACAAAAGCACCGCTTTCTTTGGCCAATTTAATGGCGGCCATAGTATCTGCCGTTTCTCCACTTTGAGAAATAGCTATTAAAATGTCATCCTTATCTATGATAGGATTACGATATCTAAACTCTGATGCATATTCAACCTCCACTGGTATTCTAGCTAGTTCTTCAATAACGTATTCTGCGACTAGACCGGCATGCCAGCTTGTTCCACATGCGACAATAATAATACGTTTTGCACTTAAAAACTTATTCATGTGCTCATCGATACCAGCCATTTTTATAATGCCTTGATCTGGAAGCATGCGGCCTCTAAAAGTGTCTTTTATTGCTTGCGGTTGTTCATAGATTTCCTTCAGCATAAAGTGCTCATAGCCACCTTTTTCAATCTCTTCTAGATTCATTTGCAATTCCTGTACATAAGGATCAACTAATGAATCATCAAAAATCTTTCTGACCTTGATCTCTTTATGAGTGCGAACTATAGCCATTTCACCATCTTCTAAATAAATGGCGTTTTTTGTGAACTCTAAAAACGGACTAGCATCTGAGGCGATGAAGAACTCATCTTCCCCAACTCCTATCGCAAGTGGTGAACCCAAACGGGCAACTATGATCTCGTCTGGTTTATTCTTATCAAATACAGCAATGGCATAAGCACCGATAGTTTGATTGAGCGCAATTTGCACTGCTTTACCCAACTTTACATTTTCTTGTTTTTGAACATCCTCAATCAGGTTTACTAAAACCTCTGTGTCAGTATCAGACTTAAATGTGTAACCTCTTTTTGTTAGCTCTTGTTTAAGTGAATCATAGTTCTCAATAATTCCGTTATGTATAATAACAAGATTGCAGTTGTTCGAATAGTGAGGATGAGAATTCACATCATTAGGAACACCATGCGTCGCCCATCTGGTGTGACCTATACCAATATTACCAGTAATCGAAAAATCCTTCTCCATCTTGGCCTGAAGGTCTGCTACTTTTCCTTTAGTCTTACAAACTTTTAGATCTTCACCATCATAAAGTGCAATACCGGCACTATCATAACCGCGATATTCTAATCTTTTTAAACCATTGAGAACAATGGGATAAGCATCTCTCTTACCTATGTATCCTACAATTCCACACATATACGTTTAATTTACTACTGTATAAAAGATTTTCAATTTCAAGCGTTTTTCAGGGTCTTCACTTGTTCTAGCGACATTCCCGTAAAGAACAGTTCCTTCAGGTGAAACAGCACTACCTGTAGGGATATTTT
The DNA here is from genome assembly GCF_900101765.1 of Nonlabens sp. Hel1_33_55. Lineage (NCBI taxonomy): Bacteria > Pseudomonadati > Bacteroidota > Flavobacteriia > Flavobacteriales > Flavobacteriaceae > Nonlabens > Nonlabens sp. Hel1_33_55. The sequence goes on along the minus strand of NZ_LT627735.1, from coordinate 2,632,101 downwards.
CAATTTGAAGAGGCTGTGTTTGATCCTTAACTCTAGACACTCCAGAAGAGTTTAAGTTTTGAGAAATGCTTAGGCTTAACCTCCTATTTTCAGTCGTTCCATTGAGAATACTTGTGATATATTGAGTCAAACTGATGTTGTACTTCAAACCTTTATTAGTAGTGTCATCTCTTTGCAAAATTCCAACACCAACTATGGTCCGGTCAACGGGATCATACAATACTATATTCTCTGGCTCTGCAGATGTAATGTCAGAAGTGAATGCATCATCATCGACAAAAATATCAAGACTTGCTTCATTAATTAATACGTCTAAATCCATAAAGCTAGACAATTGATCTGCCACTCCATCAGGACCTCCGTTAACACCACCAACTAAATCAGGGCCGAACAAATCAATAAAAGAAACTGCTCCTGGACCACCCTTTAAATACAGCCGATCTGAACCATTTACAGGATCATAAGAGTTTTCAATTTCTTGTTCAACGTCATCTGGAATGTCTTGACTAACAAATACCGCTCGATTGCCTCGTATACTAATTTCATAGGTTGAATCTACATTAAGTATTTCTTCAGTATCACCATTCCCATTAGTATCATTAATGTCTTGAAATTTTGAAATATAACTTATAACAATTCTAGCCTGAGAAAGATTCAAGTATGATAAATTGCCTTCAATATCATCATCAGTCACCTTAAAGTAAAGACCTCTAAAAGCATTTTGAAACTGACTGTCACTTGAAAATCTAAGAACTCCTGAATCATCTACTAATAAATCTCTCCAAAAACTTGGCTCTAAACTCAATCTTAACCTTGGGGATAATCGTTCAACAACTGTAGTTTCTTCATCCTCTGTTTCTTGAATGATGATCTCTTGATTGCTTGGTCTAAAGTTCTGCACAGTTACAATATCGTTCAAAAACTCTATTGGATCACCTTTAATATCATCTACCTGATCGCCTAAATCAGAATAATATGCAGCAGATTGCTCCACGTCGTTAGGATCAAAACTATTGAGGAAAAAATTGTTTTCAAATATTTGAAAATCTACAGTCCCAGAGCCGTAAATTGAATCCAATTCATAAGTTGTTACTTCACCATCAACTCCAGTTGGAGTTGAAAAATAAGGTATTTCAAGAATTACACTTTCAAATTCGGCATCTTGACTGAAATCAATTCCGGTTCCGTTAAGGCTTAACTGAGTAACGAAATCATGAGTAGAGGTTCCATATATTGGGTCCTGATACCTTCCAAATTGAACAGATCCGAAGTTATTAGTCTGCACTGGATTTAGTCTTGCACTATATGCGGTGACCTCAAAATCCTCTTCGATTATAGTATTATCAATATCAATTCCTAAAAACCCACTTCCTAATTCGGTTGGATCTGTGTCACAACTAATTAGAACAAAAACGATGGCAATAACCATCGTTCCATACTTCAATAAATTCTTCATTACTATGCTTCTTCTTTTTCGTTAAGGACTTTATCAAGGTAAAACTCCTCATAGGCATCAGCAAAATCTTCTGGTGATTGGTAATCCAAAACAGGTTTTTCCTGAGAATCAATAAAACTTTCAAGATCCTTATCCAGAGTTTCACTTCCCTTGATGATTGCATCACTGTAGACTACAGCACTACGCATAAGGTTTAAATAGGAAGGTTCCTTAAAAGAACTAATCACCTTGTCATCCAGAGCGTCGAACTGTAGTTTTTCATACATTTCTTCATTTAACGTTCCTTCAAAGGATTGATTGTAAACAGAAGTAACTATTTTACTTTCTTCAAAAAGCGGGTCTGTCCCGTAGTAATTTCTTAAGTATAATGGAAGTAAGCTGGCCAGCCATCCATGTACGTGGATGATGTCTGGAGCCCAGTTTAATTTCTTTACGGTTTCAATAACACCTTTTGCAAAAAACATGGCTCTCTCATCATTGTCCTCAAAGAGATCTCCGTTTTCATCGGTTAAGGTTGCTTTACGTTTAAAATATTCATCATTATCGATAAAGTAAACTTGCATGCGTTCCTTAGGAATGGAAGCTACCTTTATAATTAGTGGCATATCAAGATCGTTGATCACCATATTCATACCACTTAAACGAATCACCTCGTGTAGTTGATGACGCCTTTCATTAATATTACCAAACCTTGGCATGAAGATTCTGATCTGACCACCACGATCGTTCACCATTTTTGGTGCGAAATAAGACATGGATGATGCTTCGGTTTCTGGTAAATAGGGAATAACTTCTGAGGATACGTATAATACTCTTTTTTCCTTCATAATCGATTTTTGTCGCCTTTCTTCTAGCAGATTGCAAAAATACGTCTTTTCTTGCACATTGACTTGTAAACCTTATGTTTGTAGGCTATTTACCCAATTCTCAAATGGTTTTTACAGCTCATAAAAAGCTATCCCTTTTTTTAGACGATATAAGATATACCCATAACTCCATAGGCTTTGTACCTACAATGGGTGCACTTCATGATGGCCATCTCGCTTTAATGAGTAAGGCTCTAGATGAAAACGATTTTTTGGTAATTTCCATATTTGTCAATCCTACCCAGTTCAACAATAAAGCAGATCTGGAAAAATATCCTCGACTTTTAGAACAGGATCACAAAAAAATCCTTGCTCACATTTCAAAAGATCAATTTGTTCTTTACGCACCAGCAGTTGAAGATGTTTATGGAAAAAACGCGACATCAAACAAATACGATTTTGGTAGTCTAGAAAACGTAATGGAAGGAGCACAGCGTCCCGGGCATTTTGATGGAGTTGGTACCATTCTAGAGTTTTTGTTCAAGGTTGTCAAGCCAGATCGTGCTTACTTTGGAGAAAAAGATTTCCAGCAATTACAGATTATCAAAGAGCTAGTGAAAATTCTTGGATTAGACCTAGAAATCGTGGGGTGCCCTATTCATCGTGAGAAGAGCGGTCTGGCAATGAGCTCTAGAAATGGCCGCTTATCACCAGAAAGTTTTGAGAAAGCTGCTCATATTTATAGGACTCTTTCAGAATCGAAAGCGTATTTTCAAGATCACGATATCAAAGAGACTATAGATTTTGTAGAACAAAAGATCAACGCCATAGCAGAATTCGAATTAGAGTACTTCACTATTGCAGAAGAACAAACATTGCTACCGGCATCTAATAAAGAAGCCAATAAAAAATATCGAGCATTTATCGTCGTCCACCTTCAGGACGTGCGTCTCATCGACAATATTCCGTTGTATTAGTATTTCCTTAATATCTACAAATCGTATCTTTGCCGCATGTTAATTACAGTAGTAAAATCAAAGATTCACCGTGTCAAAGTTACCGGCGCAGACCTTAATTATATAGGTAGTATCACCATTGATGAAGATCTTATGGATGGTGCCAACATTGTGGAAGGCGAGAAAGTACAGATCGTCAACAACAACAATGGTAATCGTCTGGAGACCTATGCTATTCCAGGACCACGAGGTAGTGGAGAAATCACTCTCAATGGAGCGGCGGCACGACTGGTTGCAGTAGGCGATGTTCTTATACTTATCACATACGCCCAGATGACTATGGAAGAAGCGCGCAATTTTAAGCCTAGCCTTCTTTTTCCTAACGAGAAGGACAACACACTTTCCTAGGGCTTGAAAAAAACGCTCGTCAAGATTTTAAAGATCCTTCTTCCTATACTTTTAGGAGGTTTTTTGATCTACTTATCTTACTCTCAATTCACATCAGCGCAGCTAGAAGAAATTAAGGTATACCTGCGCGATGCAGACTATAGCTTTATAGCTTTAGGAATGTTATTTGCGATGCTCAGTCACTTATCCAGAGCCTGGCGGTGGAATTATATGCTGGCGGCACTGGACAAAAAGCCTACTTTTCTCAACAATATTATTGCCATAGGTTCAGGTTATGCCATGAATCTTATCATACCGCGCAGTGGCGAAGTCACACGGGCCGTCATCGTTAATCGTACAGATGATATTCCAGTGGATCAAGGTCTGGGAACCATTATTGCAGAGCGTGTACTGGATTTCATTTTGCTACTTGCGATAACAGCTACCGCAATGCTCACGGCGAGCAACGAGATTCTCAAATTCTTTGAAAATGGTTTAGAGTCCGCTTTCGCGAAAGCGAATCCTATCAAAATCATCACCTACTCCATTATCCTAATTATCATTATATCAATTGGGGTTGTGTTGCTCAAAAAGCTGAAGCTCTTCCAAAAAGTAAAAGGCTTTTTAGCAGGTATCAAAGACGGGTTCAAGACGATCTGGACCATGGAGAAAAAGTGGTGGTACCTCGCACACACCCTTTTTATCTGGTTCATGTATTTAGCGATGTTTTATGTATGCATTTTTGCAATTCCAGATACAGACAGCATGCCTATAAGTGCGGTTCTTTGTGCTTTTGTGGCTGGTAGTTTTGCCGTGGCATTCACAAACGGCGGTTTAGGTGCATATCCTTATTTAATTAGTCAGGTGTTACTCCTATTTGGATACAGCGCAGTTGTAGGTACTGCTTTTGGGTGGATTGTCTGGTTATCTCAAACGTTTTTGGTGATTATTTTTGGGCTTATATGCTTCCTGCTTTTTTCAATGCGCAAGTAATTTTACCCTAGGTTCCACATCTTAATTTTTATCTTTCCAAAAAATTCTCATGGCTAAAACCAAGACCACATTCTTCTGTCAAAACTGTGGAGCGCAGCACTCACGCTGGCAAGGACAGTGTACCACCTGCAAAGAATGGAACACGTTGGTGGAAGAAGTCGTTGAAAAAACTGCCAAGAAGGACTGGTCGCAAAATGTTGAGGAGAACTCGCTTTCGCGAAAGCGAACTCAAAAACCACTACGCATCTCACAAATTGATGCGACTGAAAGTCCCAGAATGGACACCACAAATGCCGAATTCAATCGGGTGCTGGGTGGTGGTCTTGTGCCTGGATCAGTGACTTTGCTGGGCGGTGAACCTGGAATTGGGAAATCGACACTGCTGTTACAGTTGTGTCTCAATCTGCCTTTCAAAACGCTCTACGTTTCTGGTGAAGAAAGCGCCCAGCAGATCAAAATGCGCGCAGAACGCATCAAGAAAAACGTCGATAATTGCTACATACTCACTGAAACCAAAACACAAAACATATTCCGTCAGGTCGCAGAAAATCAACCGAATGCGCTGATCATTGATTCTATCCAGACCCTGCAAACGGATCATATTGAAAGTACTGCTGGTAGTGTCTCACAGATTCGAGAATGTACTGGTGAACTTATCAAATTTGCCAAGGAAACTAACACGCCAGTGATCCTGATAGGACATATTACCAAAGATGGAAATATCGCTGGACCCAAGGTTCTGGAACATATGGTCGATACTGTGTTACAATTTGAAGGTGACCGTAACCACACCTACAGAATTCTACGCGCACTCAAAAACCGATTTGGTTCTACACATGAAATTGGTATTTATGAAATGTTAGGCCACGGCTTGCGCGAGGTAAGCAATCCCAGTGAGTTGCTTATTTCACAACGTGGCAGCAGTTTGAGCGGTACCGCAATCGCAGCTACTATGGAAGGAATGCGGCCGTTGATTATTGAAGTACAGGCGCTGGTAAGCACTGCGGTTTATGGGACACCACAGCGCAGCGCAACTGGTTACAACCTCAAACGACTTAATATGATTCTTGCTGTGCTGGAAAAGCGTGCAGGGTTCAAATTGGGCCAAAAGGATGTTTTCCTAAACATTACAGGTGGAATCAATGTGGACGATCCAGCAATTGATCTTGCCGTTGTCGTTGCGGTTTTATCCTCCAATTTTGATATTGAAATTTCATCCCAACATTGCTTTAGTGCAGAGGTTGGTCTAGGTGGTGAGATAAGACCCGTTAGCAGGTTGGAGCAACGAGTTAACGAGGCGTCAAAACTTGGTTTTGAAAAAATATTTGTAGCACCTTCAAAAACTGCCCTAAAAAACAGCGGCACACAAATCCAGACCGTTTCTAAAATTGAAGAACTTGTAAAATTTTTATTTGCATAAAATGAGATACTCCTTAATAACCCTTTGCTTTTTGGCACTACTAGCCGTTTCATGTCATCAGAAACAGGAAAAACAGCGATATGCAGATGTAGACACATCCTCTAATGAAGTTCTACACCTTACTGATCCTGATGACTTTTACTATTCTTTGGAAGATTTAGTCGAAGCGCATCCAGATAAATTCGTTTACGTGCATTTCTGGAACAGCTATGAAACAAATTTTAAAGAAACCATGAGAGCTATGGAAAAGCTGGAGAAAGATTTCAAAGGAAAGGATCTTGTTATTTTAAACATTTGCCTTGAACCAGTAATGAGGCCGTTTTTGACACACCTTGACATTACCGTTTTAGAGAATAATTACATAGCACGTAATTTCCCAGAAGCCACCTTTTTTGATACCTACGATTTTATAGGTTTGCCTCGTTTTATGATTTATGACAGGAAAGGTAAACTTATCGACCAAAACGCGATGAGCCCCTTGAACGAAAACCTAGAACCTACCCTACAGGCGCTCATTGAAACACCCTAGTGTCCGTATTTAGAAAAAATATTGTTCCCTTAATCGTGATTACTGCTGTAGTTGCCGCGGTACTCACCTATTTCTACAGGCCAGAATATTTTGATTTTATAATTCAGCCATCTGCTCGTAGCATCTATGAGCGCTCTCTTGAAAAAACCCCAGGTCAATTAGATCAGTGGAAAAAATTGACCACGCTTGCAAAACAGGATAGCGTCAATATCAATGAGTCCTTTAGCGAGAATATCATAACCTCAACTAGATCACCTTTTAGTGCTGGTTATATGGTTGATATCGCTCAAGGCGAAAGCTTGCTAGCCACCGTCAAAACAGACACCATAAATTCTTCGTGGATTTTGGAAGCCTACTCGTTAAATGGTGATTTGTTACAGACTGCTGTAGCTACTGATTCCCTTATGACCATCTTGATTAGAGAAAGAGAATCGTCAACGATTAGATTAGTGGTGCAATCGTTCCTAGAACTAACCGACACTACCTTGCTGAAAATATACAAGCAACCCATTCTTGAATTCCCGCTGGCTGGAAAAGGGAATGATGCTATACAATCTTTTTGGGGAGTTGCTAGAGATGGTGGTCGCAGGTCCCATGAAGGAAACGATATTTTTGCAGACCGTGGTCATCCTGTGGTCGCAGCCGCAGATGGCAGAATCAGCTCTGTACGCGATAGAGGTTTAGGCGGTAAACAGATCTGGTTGCGCGATGAACTTACCGCTTCTAGCCACTATTATGCACATCTAGATTCGCAACTTGTAACCTCAGGCCAGCGCGTTTCTCGTGGCGACACCATAGGTTTAGTAGGCAATACTGGCAATGCAAGAACCACACCGCCACATTTACATTTCGGATTGTATAGAACTGGTGGAGCAGTAGATCCAAAACCATATATCTGGAAAATCCCAATTCCAGCCGATTCTGAAATTCTTCCTATCGATTCAAGAGTCATAGGTTCTGGATCAGGAGCCAACTTGCGCAATCAACCCGATGCTAATGGCGGACTTTTACGCAGTATTCAAAATGATAGGTTGACGATTTTAGGAAATGCAAAGGATTGGTATCATTTGCGAACCGCTGATAGTCTGGCTGGATTTGCTCATAAATCAGTAATTAAATTGATAGAGTAAAATTCAATTTTGTACGTATATTTGTACAATATTAAATACATGTATTATGCAAACAGCCACTGTTTCAGACTTTAGAAAGGATATAAAGACCTATTTGGATAACGTAGTTAAGAACTTTGAAACTCTAATTATTAATCGAGGGAAAAAAGCTGGAATTGTAGTTATGTCGTTGGATGAATACAATTCACTTATGGCCACGAATCATGAATTGACTTCTCGTTCTAATGAGCAGAGACTTGATGCCGCCATCCAAAAGTTAAAAGAAGGTAAGGGCAATGAAAAGGAACTTATTCTAGATTAGAATGAAGTATATTTTCGTTGATGAATCCTGGGAAGATTATTTATACTGGCAAAGAACTGATAAAAAGAAAGTCAAAAAGATTAATGAACTTCTTAAAGATATATCGAGAAATCCATTTGAAGGAATAGGTAAACCAGAACCTCTAAAACATAAATATTCTGGATTTTGGTCTCGCAGAATCGATAGTGAACATCGGCTCATTTATCAATATAGGGAAAGTGAGATCCTAATTGCTAAATGTAGATTCCACTACGATTGAAAACCGTTTAGTTTTAAAAAACCTATTCTTGAGGTGGACTTGCTTGAAAACCCTTATATATTGTTGAATAGCCTTTGGCTCAAATTACTCTACCTCAATCAAAACTGGACAGTGGTCACTATGAACGGCACTGCTTAAAATCACTGATCGCTTAACATTAGGGACCAGTTGCGGTGTCACCATATGGTAATCTAATCTCCAGCCTTTATTCCTGGCACGTGAACCGCCGCGGTAACTCCACCAGGTGTATTGGTCAGGCTCATCGCTAAATAACCTAAACGTATCCACAAATCCACTTTCGACTAGACGGTCAAACCATTCACGTTCTTCTGGTAAAAATCCAGAGGTGTTTTTTAAGCGTACTGGATCGTGAATATCTATAGCTTTATGACAGATGTTGTAATCGCCACAAACGAGCAGCTCCGGAATTTCTTTTCGTAACTCGGTGATGTATTCTAAAAACTCTTCCATGTACTGAAACTTGAAATCAAGTCGTGCATCACTGGTGCCGCTAGGCAAATACATACTCATAACGGATAGTCCATCAAAATCTGCTCTCAGATTTCGGCCTTCATTATCCATGGTTTCTATACCAGTTCCATATTCCACATGGTTAGGTTTTGTTTTGGAGATGATTGCAGTTCCAGAATATCCTTTTTTCTGTGCGCTGTAATAATACTGGTATTGGTATCCAGCATCAGTAAACGCCTGCGTGTCCACTTGATCTTCCATGGCTTTAATTTCCTGCAAGCACAAGACATCTGGATCTGCAGCGGTAAGCCATTCTATAAAGTCCTTTTTCATTGCGGCACGTATGCCGTTAACGTTGTAGGATATAATTTTCATTTAGTTTGATTTGTTGATTTGATTCTAAAATAATGTGGTTATTGTGAATTTCAATTAAAAATTGATTCACGAAATCCATGACTTTTCGATTCGCTGAAAAACCCAAACTCCTTCAATTTTTTTGAAAGTACATGTATATCCGCCGCCACTTAAATACATTATTTTTTTATGATGCTTACTTACAACCCAGCTATTATCAATTGATATGGTAGCGAAGTCTCCATCAATACTTATAAGACTGAAAGATGCATGTAAAAAATCTTCTCTCGTTTTATCTGATATTTTTTGAAGCTCTTCTCTACTTTTAAGCGAAAACTTCACTTTCCCAATGGAGCTAGGAACTTGGTTCTCTTCTAAAAAAGAAAGGGAATTGTTCCAATCTTCACGATTTTGGAAATCAGTTTTTGAATTTTGATATTCCTTCGATACATAAATTCGATCCTTTTTCCAGATCAATCTATAACCAGCAATATCCTTTTCTTTTACAAAAGCTCGTTCCAGAGATTTATAAACCAATTGCTTTAAATCAGTATCTACTTTGTTTTCCTTTTTAACTGGTTTAAAGTGCTTGTCTTTGACATACAAAGGCTTTGAGCAACCTGCCAGTATAATGATTAATAACAGAGTATAAAGCCTCATGTTTTTTCTATCTCAGGTCGTTAAAAATCAATCCTTATACATACCAACAATCAAATCTCCTTTGTCATTCATCATGGCGCGATACATTCCTGGTGTGTTGAAATCCATGGAAACATTACCGTAGTGATCTAGTGCCACGACGCCACCAGTGCCGCCTAGCTTGACTAGTTTATCTTGAATGACTTTATCGGTAGCTTCTTTTAAAGTAAGGCCGCTGTATTCTATAAGTGCGCTTATGTCATAAGCTACTTGTGCTCTTATGAAGTACTCACCGTGTCCCGTCGAGCTTACACCACAAGTCGCATTGTTTGCATACGTCCCACTGCCTATAATAGGTGCATCACCTATGCGTCCGTATTTTTTGTTTGTCATACCACCAGTGCTGGTTCCTGCGGCGATGTTTCCGTTTTTGTCTAGTGCGACGCAGCCTACCGTACCGTATTTTGAATCATTGAAATAGGGATCTTTCAACTCTAGCTGGCGCAGTGCGGTTGTTTTTGGTTCTGTCATTTGCTTTTCGGCTTCCATTTCGGCTTCTTTTTCTAGTACGCGTTGCAAACCTTTGAATCGGTTTTCTGTATAGAAATAGCTGTTGGATACGATCTCGATGTTTGGATCTTGTAACGCTTTCGCGAAAGCGTCTGCCCCATCACCACTCAATAAAACGTGCTCTGAGTCGGTCATCACCTTTCGCGCAAGCGAGATAGGATTTTTTACGGTAGTCACACCGGCAACGGCTCCTGCGTTGAGCGTCGCACCATCCATAAAACTTGCGTCCAATGAGTTGATCCCATCGTGAGTGAACACAGCGCCTTTACCACTATTGAAAAGCGGTGAATCTTCCATAACGCGTATCGCTGCCTCTACCGCATCCATGCTGCTACCACCATTTTTGAGAATCTCGTGGCCCGTCTGGATCGCCTCGGTCAATTTTGCGTTGTATTCCTTCTCCAATTCTGGAGTCATGTTTTCTTTGAGTATGGTTCCCGCACCACCATGAATCACGATGGCAAACTCGCTGGTTTGCTCTGGTGTGTTGGTAGGTTCGACAGCTTCAGGAGCTTCTGAATTTTGATCCTGACAAGAAATCATGAATACAAGGGCGACTAGAAATAATAAGTTTTTCATGGGAATTGATTTGGTTTACAATTTACAATAAATAGCAGCAATCGTTGAGTTCAAACAGAACGAACTCTATCGTTTTTCCTACCTTTAAAATAAAAATTGTTATGTCTATAAAAGCTCCTTTCAACCTTAATAAATGGGTAGAAGAAAACGGCGAAAGCCTAAAACCACCCGTAGGAAACAAAAATCTGTATAAAGATGCTGGTGATTATATCGTCATGATTGTAGCTGGACCCAACGCTCGTAAGGATTATCATTATAACGAAACTGAGGAACTATTCTACCAGCTAGAAGGTACGATTGAGGTTCACGTTCAAGAAAACGGAGAGAAGCGTACGATGCAATTAGGACCTGGTGATATGTACTTGCATCCTGGTAAAGTCCCACATTCACCAGTACGTCATGAAGGTTCTATAGGACTGGTTATCGAACTTAAACGAGTGAGTAAAGATGCTGTGGATGGACTGTTATGGTACTGCGATAATTGTAATAACAAGCTTCACGAAACTTACTTCAAACTGGATGATATTGAGAAGGATTTCCTGCCAAGGTTCAAAGAATTCTTTGAAAGTGAAGAGTTACGCACCTGTGATGTTTGCGGTACCGTGATGGAAACCGACAACCGATTTGTGGAATAAAAAAATCCCGAGATTCTATGATAGAATCTCGGGATTAACATAAGGCTTTTAGGGGTTACCTTTTGTTTTTATTTTTTAGCTGGTAGCAATACTGCATCAACTACATGGATCACTCCATTAGATTGGTTCACGTCTGCAATTGTTACCATGGCAGTTCCACCTTTTTCATCTTCAATATATACATCTCCATCTTCTACGGTAAATGTCAATGATCCACCAGCAACTGTAGGCACTGTTGCACTACCATTGTTTTTTTCTACTAGGGCAATGAGGTCTGCTGCATTCACTTTTCCAGCAATTACATGATAAGTCAATATGGTAGAAAGCGTTTTTTTGTTTTCTGGCTTCAATAATGTTTCTACCGTTCCTTCTGGTAAATCAGCAAAAGCTTGATTTGTTGGAGCAAAAACTGTGAACGGTCCAGGACCTGCAAGAGTTTGTACAAGGCCTGCTGCCTTTACTGCAGCTACTAATGTAGTGTGGTCCTTAGAATTAACTGCATTTTCTACAATATTCTTTGAAGGATACATTTCTGCACCACCAACCATTACTGTTTTTTCTTCCATCATTTCATCTTCTTGGGCAAACGTTGTTTGACCAATAAAAAGTGCTCCTGCGATAAGCGCAATGCTTAAGATTCTTCTGTTTTTCATTGTTATTGTTTTAGGGTTATGACGCATGTATACGTCCTGATTGTGTTGTTAGTATCTTGAACTGCATCGAACTAACCTGCTTTAACCAGATTTTAACGAGAAAGAGAATTTATTGGGAATCTTTGAGAAAACAAAGCTAATCCAGCAACACACCTTGAACGTCCATCACAGGCAAGTCTCTCAAGTTAGATTCAGCGATGGAATGTGGCGGTGCCATAAAAGTCTTGTCGTAAAGGGTCGAGCCTAGAAAGTAAGTCAGAACAAACTCATTCATAAAGGGAAATACATTTTCCATGATGAGTTCTACTTTGATGGAGCTTTTAGCTGGTACGACTTTAAAAGCATGACGGAATGTTGAAGTCTTGCGGCCGTCACGATGCTTCCCACGACTCATGATCATGACAGACTCCAGTGGCTCCTTTAAATTGTTGATGAGGTAAATAATCCAGTCGTGTGATGAGAAGTCTGCGTTCCACTCCTTGACAACTGCAAGATGGACGTCTTTTACGACAGGAATAATGATGTCTTTTTTCAATCTAATTCTTCACTTTTATATAGATCCACAACGCAATTGCTGCAATAATACCAATTCCAGTCAGTGCCACACCAAAGGCAAATTCCAACAACTCACCAATGATAGAGACGATTCCTGCTAGGATCAAACCTATAAATATTACAAATGCCCAGACGTATTTCATGATGTTGTTATTTTAGATTCTAAGGCGCTTATTAAAGCGCTCGTCGTTTTAATTTGATTCATCTCAACCGCGCTCATGAATATCTCTAAACCATGTTCGCTTGCCATCAAAATTAGCGGATAATCATATTTAGGGAGCCATTTGGAATTATAATTCTTGTTAAACTCGTCGATATGCAAAAACTCTAATTCGTTTACGTGGCTTTTGATGAGTTCGCTTTCGCGAAAGCGTGACCATTCAACATTCTCCTTAAAAGCATCAAAAGTCAAATCACATAAACGGCACTTATAGGTGGAAGGACTCACTATTTTGTGAGCGGTATCCAGCCATGCGTTGAGCTTGCCAGAGTTGGCATTATAAACAAAAATCAGTTTGTCAATAGGCATTATAGTGCGCTGGAGAATTGCTTAAGGAAGCGAACATCGTTTTCAAAAAACATGCGAATGTCGCCTATCTGATACAGCAACATCGCGATGCGTTCAATTCCCATCCCAAAGGCAAAACCGCTGTATTCCTCTGGATCAATACCGCAATTAGTCAATACGGCTGGATCTACCATACCACAACCCATGATTTCCAGCCAGCCGGTACCTTTTGTGATGCGGTAATCGGTTTCGGTTTCAAGGCCCCAATAGATATCGACCTCTGCACTGGGTTCTGTAAATGGAAAATAGGAAGGTCGCAAACGAATCTTGGACTTCCCGAACATTTCCTGAGTGAAATAAAGAAGTGTCTGTTTCAAATCGGCAAAGCTCACGTCCTTATCGATGTACAATCCTTCTACCTGATGAAAGATACAGTGGGCTCTTGCGCTAATCGCTTCATTTCTAAACACACGACCTGGAGAAATGGTCCTGATGGGCGGCTGGTTATTTTCCATATAACGTACCTGTACGCTCGATGTGTGCGTGCGCAACAATACATCTGGATCAGTCTGGATAAAAAAGGTATCCTGCATATCACGAGCAGGATGATGCTCTGGTAAATTCAATGCGGTGAAATTGTGCCAGTCATCTTCAATTTCTGGACCTTCACTCACGTTGAAACCTATTCGAGAAAATACTTCAATGATTTGGTTTTTCACCAGTGATATGGGATGACGTGCTCCTATCTCCATAGGATAACCCGTTCTTGTCAAATCACCTAAAACGCCGCCTTCTTCTTCCTTGTTTTCTAGTTGTTCCTTAAGCTGCTGGACTTTGTCCGTTGCTTTTTGCTTTAGCTCATTGATGGTTTGACCAAATTCCTTTTTCTGGTCATTAGGAACTTCTTTAAACGCCGCAAAAAATTCTTTAAGCAAACCTTTAGTTCCCAAGTACTCAATACGGAACTGCTCCACAGCATCAGCATTATCAGCAGTGAATGAATCGACTTTGGCAATATGTTCCTTAACTCTCTCCAGCATGGCGTTTCCTTAATTTGAACCTGCAAATTTACGATATTCTCTACTTTTCAAGTTCCTGTTGATGTTCAATGTCTTTATAGATGTATTGCATGATCCAGAATACAGCCACGCCACCCAATAAGTGCCACAACCAGTGTGTTCCCATCCAGAAAAAGTCAATTTCAAATTTTTTGTCCAGCGTTCTAAAAGAAACGGCTACTACAAATGACAACACGGCATATCCCAAATATCTTGCTCGCTTCCAATTGGTACGGTAGGCATAAACGGCCAGTGGCAACAAAATACCTATAGCGCTACATATATAACCGGTTGATGACCTGTAACCCACAGGTATGGGCAAATGTTCAGGAACCAGGTTGAGAGCAATGATTAGCGATAATAGAACCAGCCTTGCTGGCCATCCACGAGTACCCTTAAATGTAAAATAGAAGGCACATAAAACACACAAAATCACTATGGGAACCCAGTCCATGAGCAGCCATATTTCTGCACTGCGCGTTGCGTGATAAATTGTGCCGCCTATATATCCTATTAAAAAAATAGGAAGTATGATCTTGATTAAATAATGATTCCTTTCAGATTTCCAGACCTTGACCGTGAAATAGATAATCACCGCTAGAAATATAAGATTGCTCCAAGTATTGAACGGCTCAACGGGAAACCGTTCCATGATCGTTTCCCTATAAATGGGACCCGTATCGTTCACCTCTTGAAGTAAAATGCTAAGGTTCATACTATCAGGTTTGGCGGTAAAATTAAGGCACTTTCTTACAATTCTAATGATTATTGTGAGTTCGCTTTCGCGAAAGCGTGCTATCTATAATCCACAGATTAATTTCAGTCAGTAGAATGAGCTAACCATCATTAAATCAAATGATCTAGTGCCTGCCGCATCATTTCTTAATAACTATTGTACAAGCTGGCTTGATCGTTTTGCCAAAATTTCTATGTTTGTTATATGCAAGTAGCTGCTTACATATCTGATTTGTTGTACCGCCATGAATGTGTGGTGATACCTAATTTTGGGGCGTTTATCTCGCGACGTGTTCCTGCTCAATATTTTGAGAGTACGCACACGTTGTATCCTCCTAAAAAGGGGCTTTCCTTCAACGAGCAGATCAAGCAGAACGATGGACTGCTGGTCAACTATATTTCTACCGTAGAAAAACTACCGTATGAAGATGCGATGCAGGAAATACGCAATTATGTGCGTTTTCTGGATCACGAGATGGATGAAAAAGGTGAAATCACGATTCATAAAGTAGGTCGATTTACCCGCACGGCAGAAAACGCCTTGTCGTTCACGCCTATGTATCTGGTGAATTATTTGCCAGAAGCCTTTGGCCTTTCCATGCAGGAAACTTATGCCATTGATCGCACTGCAGTTCCTGTAGAAAAACCAACGCCTCAACCGGTAGCTTCCATCTCCAAGATGGAACCTGCACCTAGCAAAACTAATGAGCCTGTTGAAAAGCCTGTTAGACAATTAGAAACTCCAGCAAGCAGATCTGCAGCTTGGGTACGTGCTGCTGCCGCAGTTGCAATTCTAGTGGCAGGAAGTTATGCGGGACTGTACAGTTATCAAACGCAACAATTTAATGATGCCGTTGCTGTTGAAGAAATGGCAAACGAGCAATTGAAGTCCAAAATTCAAGAAGCGAGTTTCTTCATCTCCACGCCGCTACCTAGCGTTACTATGGAAGTAGCTCCTATTGTAAAAAACTATCATGTAGTTGCTGGTGCTTTTAGAGATCCCGCAAATGCCGATAAAAAAGTTACTCAACTCAAAGCATTAGGCTATGATGCTGAGCGTATAGGCGTCAACAAATATGGTTTGCACAATGTTGCTTATGCCAGCTTTGCAGAACGTAATGATGCCATCAATGAGTTGTACCGCATACGCAAGCAAGGAAATGATGGTGCATGGTTGTTGAGTGGTTCACTCAAAAAATAAATTCCTCTTATCTTCATGGCTAGTGAACTCCATTGATTTGGACGACTTCTTTATGCTAACATGAAATATTTAATTCAAAACCTAGAAACTGAAAGGCTGCGATTTAGGTTGTTGCAACATTCTGATTTTAAGGCTTGGCTTCCGTTTTTTGATTTAACGGCTAGTTATTCGCATTTGTTTTTAGATGCTTCAAAATCTAAGGAAGATTTGTGCGAATTCTGGATCGACAAGACATTAACGCGTTACCAAGAAAATCGCGGTGGTTTGTGCGTATTGGAAAATAAGGATTCAGGAGGATTTATTGGTATGTGTGGATTGCTAGTCCAAGAAATTGATGGCGATACACGTTTAGAAGTTGGGTATTCTTTACTTCCCAATTATTGGGGAAAAGGATTTGCCATAGAAGCGGCAGCGGCGGCGAAAAACTATGGATTCCAGAATTCCTATGATCTTGATTTTGGCTGTTCCGTAGTCTCAATGATTCATATAGATAATCATCCTTCCATCAAGGTGGCGATTAAGAATGAGATGCTTTTAGAAAAAACT
Organism: Nonlabens sp. Hel1_33_55; assembly: GCF_900101765.1. Taxonomy (NCBI): domain Bacteria; kingdom Pseudomonadati; phylum Bacteroidota; class Flavobacteriia; order Flavobacteriales; family Flavobacteriaceae; genus Nonlabens; species Nonlabens sp. Hel1_33_55. The sequence continues at coordinate 2,615,360 of NZ_LT627735.1, read as the reverse complement.
TTTATTGCAGAAAAGAGTGAGTCCTTTCACGTTTACTCACAGCAAAGAGAAAACTGGGAAAATAACCATAAATGAAAAAGCTCTTAAAATTGCTGCTCAAGCTATTGCTGTTCCTCATCGCGATACCAGTGGTTTACTTGCTTGTTTCTCTGGTTCTTACCGCCATTCCCGTCAATTCTGATTCTGTTCAGGCGACAGATTCCCATACTATTTACCTTTCTACAAATGGTGTACATCTAGACATTGTTATGCCGCTTGAATTGATGGATGATCACTTATTGAACGGTCTTAAAAAAACACCAGCAGATTCCTATTTTGGCATAGGTTGGGGCGAGGAGAATTTCTATATCAATACGCCACAATGGAGCGATTTGACACTGGGAACAGCAGTAAATGCTGCATTTCTGAAAAACTCTACTTTATTACATATTAACCGATATTCTCGCAAAAACAGCGCTTGGGTTCCAGTGCAACTGAACGATCAAGAATTACAGGCAGTAAATAATTATATCCAGCAAACTTTCCGATTAGATGCCAGTGGTAACAAGCAACTCGTTCCGGATGTGGGTTATACCGTAAAAGATGATTTCTACAAAGCTCGTGGTAGTTATTCATTCCATCATACGTGCAACAGTTGGGTGAATTCCTGCTTTCGCGAAAGCGGACTCAAAGCAGCCCTATGGACACCATTTGATTTTGGGGTCATGAATAAATACGAATGAGACATGACGGGTTTCCAAATAGTTAAATAAAGCTTACGGTTGGGAATGTTTGCCTGCAATCCCTTTGCTGGGATTACCTTTGCAAAAAATTTGACATGGAACAGTTGACGCCTAGAAAGTCTTTTACCACGGTTACAGATCTTGTATTGCCTAGTGAGACCAACCCGTTACAAAATCTATTTGGTGGTGAGTTGCTGGCGCGTATGGACCGTGCAGCAAGTATTGCCGCAAGACGTCACTGTCGTCGTATTGTGGTAACAGCATCTGTAAACCATGTTGCCTTTAACCGCAGCGTTCCCCTGGGAAGTGTAGTGACAATTGAAGCACAAGTGTCTAGGGCCTTTAAATCTTCCATGGAAGTTTATATGGATGTCTGGATCGAGGATCGTGAAAGCGGTGATCGTGCCAAAGCCAACGAAGCCATTTATTCTTTCGTAGCTGTGGATGATACCGGTAGACCCGTAACCATTCCACCAATTCACCCAGAAACCGAAGAGGAAAAAGAACGTTATGACGCAGCATTGCGCCGCAAACAATTAAGCCTTGTTCTTGCCGGCAAAATGAAAGCAAAAGACGCTACGGAATTAAAAGCGCTATTTGAATAAGACACTGTCATCAACTTTTGCAAATAACGCACACGATTATTTATCGTATTCTATATAGGTAAATGCTGATCTTTTCCTGTTAGATGACTTGAACTTGATTAAAGAATCTTACTATGCTCAAGTCCTACTTTATCTACAATGATTGCCATAAAGCGTTAGGGATTGAAGTGAAAATCCCGCAGCGGCGCAGCAAGCGAGGAATTGTAGCATAAAGCCCGACCAGAATCTTGAGCGATGGCAAAAGATTCTGGGAACGCCCAAAATACAACTGTTAGAATTTTACTTACTTAACAACCAGCGAGCTGGATCTTGTGTACTGGTTTCTTCCAGAATGGCAAAGTGTAATTCTGTGATGCCGTCGCGGTCTGTGAAAATCTCGCCCAGTTGGGTCAAAGTATTGATCTTTTGACCTTTTCTAACACTTACATTTTTCAGATTCCCATAGCTGGTCGTGAAATTACCATGGCGAACGTGCACCATCAATATCCCGTTGTTTGCCTTTACAATCTGAACTACCTCACCGTCAAACACGGCTCTGGCTCTGGCGCCATTAGGTGTCTGGAATCGATAGCCGCTACTTTGTATAGGGAGATTCCTCAAAACAGGATGCGGCTGTACTCCGTAACGTCTCGTGATCACACCTTCTGCTACGGGCCATGGTAATTTACCACGGTTGTTCTGGAAGTTTCTGGCGAGTTCCTTGGCTTCTGGAGTTAGGAAGAATTTACCTTTTGTAGCTCCTACTTTTCCTTTATTAGACGCTGCAATATCAGCCTCAATGATCTTACGTATTTCGCGATCTATCTTGTCTCGTTCTCTTGCTTTGGTGCGAATCTCGGCGGCATATTTCTTTTCGTTTTTCTTTACTTCATCAAGAAGAACTACCTGCTCTGATTTATCATCCTTAAGTTCATTACGCAGCTTTTCATTGGCAACCAGTATTTCCTTTTTCTGGGCTTTTTCCTTTTCAAGTTCCGCATTTTTGTCTGCGAGTGTGTTGCTTTTAACGGTGATCTCGTCCGCTTGTTTCTTGCGATAATCTGCGTAAGCATTTAGATATTGTACACGTTTATAGGCTTGCAGAAAGTTTTCTGATGACAACAGGAACATCAATCTGCTTTGATCGTTTTTAGCCTTGTAGGACTTGACGATCATTTCTGCATAGTCCTGTTTAAGCTCCTTGATTTCTGCGTTGAGAACTTTGATCTCTTCTGCATTGGTATCGATGCTGCGAGTAATCAAGTTTGCCTGCTTGTTGGTGATATTAATGATCTCCTGAGTTTTGGAGATTTTGGCATCGATGGCCTGAACTTGAGAAAGTACTGATCTACCCTCTTTTTTAGCACCAGTCAGTAATTTATCAAACTGATTAATCTCTGCTTGAACGGCAGCGCGTTGCTGTTCCAATCGTGCTTTTTCTGATTGTGCGTTTACTGCAACACATGCCAGAAAAAATACCGTGTATAATAATGACTTCATTAAAACTTCATTTGGTTGTAACCTGACGGCATCTCAAAAGGGAAACTCAAGTTCTGATCAAATTCTACATTTTTGAGATCCAATTCTACCTGGACCAATTTTCCCTGTGCATTTGCATTGATAGTAATTTCCTCTGGAAGCACCTTACTATCAACGGTTTGGTATGTCAAATATTTTACATCTAGGGTCGTGTTCTCTGATGGTTTTCTAATCGACTGCTGCGCCATTTTGAAGTCGGCCGGTCGCAATGAAAATAACCTAGCAATCACGCCTTCTTTTCTAAACTGATATTGATTATCCACAACGGCATAATCTAGATTATTTAATGGCTCAATCGCTTGACCCAACAATAAATTCTCTAGCTGTGCGTAGTTCAACTCTTCTCCAAGGAATCTTGAAATCAACTTAAAATCACCGTCAAAGGATCGTTTCTGTATCTTTTCATAGAACTGTACACGGTCTGGTGTGATATACACTTTTGCAACGGTGAATCCCAACACTCTGGCGCTCATCCAGATCTGTTTTCCTTTTTCAATGCGCAAGTCCACAGTAACCGATTGCGACTGATTTTCATCTTGATATTTCACGCCCAACCTCGATTGTAACGTATTGAAGTTAATCGCAGCAGCGTTGTGTGATTTAATAATCTTTGTGGCTGCAGCAGTAGTTACAGCATTTTCAGTTGCCTTTTGGGAGCCACCACATGAGATAAGTATCATCGCCAGCGCCAGTCCATATATTCTTTTCATCATCTTATTTTAGTTTGAGATTGCCTTCATTTTTGCTCTCGCATCGGCTGCTTTTTTGTTGTCGCCCAGTTTTTCGTAGGCAATCGCTAACTGACCGTACAGATCACGTTCCAGTTGTGGTTCATCCAGCAAATAGGACAAACCTGTGTCTAACTGTACCAGCGCTTTTTTGGCATCTCCAGTTTGGTTGAGTGCCGCACCGTTAATGAGGTATAATAAAGGTTGCGATGGATAACTTTCTAGAGCATTGCTGGAAAGTTGTTCCGCTTTCGCGAAAGCGCCCGTATCCAGATACAGCAGTGCCGTATTCTTTATCAATTCAAAATCCTGATCGTTTAGTTCCATACCCAACTCATAAAATTTTAATGCCGCCTGCAGCTGTTTTTCCTGTTTGAAATAACTCGCCAAAACCTTGTAGGCTTCCAGATCTTCCACATTGCTGGAAAAATCTTCAATGACATTCTCCAATAAGGATTGCAGCGCAGGATTAGTAGTCGATGTCTGGATAAAATCCTTGAGTACCTCAGTTTTGGAAACCGTCTCCAGCTGGCTGGATTCAAACACACGATTCATGCTTTCAAGACCTTTATCAACATCACCGTTCTCCAGATATATCTTATAAAGCGCCAACTGGGCCTTATCGCTTTCAGGCAATTCTTCTTCCAGCTTCTCTGCAAACTCCAGCATTTTCTCCATGTTGTTCAGACGGCTGTAACCGTAGATCAATTTGATATAGATCTGCTCATTTTTGGGATTTGTGGCAAGTTGCTCCTCGAGAACATCAAGATTGTCAGAGACTATTTCTTTTTGTTGCTGATTTTGCTCCAGACGGTTTTTGAGTGCGGTACGTTCTGTATTGCTGCCTAGTTTACGATCCAAAGATTTAATGGATTCCAGAGCCTTGGCCGAGTTATTTACACGCAAATAAGCTACTGGCAACAATTCCTCGTAATCCTCATTGATTTTTGCGAGCTTCTCAAGTATGGCAACAGCCTTTTCGAATTCTTGCTGGCGGTTGTAGACCTCATTCAAGGTGTCCAGCAACCATTCTCGATCACCAGAGATTTTGATGGCATTGAGTAATGAGGTTTCCGCTTTCGCGAAAGCGTTACTCGCCATATAATTCTTTGCAAGCTCAAATTGTACGGCACCATTATCAGGCTCAAGTCGCTCACAAATAAGCAGTTTCTCAATCGCACGATCGTGGTTTTCACGCGCCTTTTCTGACAGCGCATCAAAAAAGTTTTCTTTAAAACCGTCAGAAACCTCACCTAGATCATCTTCATTGACCTCAATAGCTGCCACCTCTTCTTGCGCAAAAGCACCAGAAAAGCTAAATAACACGGCAAAGATCAAAAAGTGCTTCATAAGGGTTTAAGTCTTCAACAATTATTCCATCACAGAATAATCGCCAATGCTGATGTATTTAAAATTACCGTTGTACTTCACGTGATTACCTATCATCGCCTCGTCCAAGGTTGCATTTCTTATTACCGAATTGTTTTGTATCAAACTGTTGCTGATCTTACAATTTGTTATTGTGGTTCCTGCGCCTATGCTCACGTGTGGTCCTACTGTGGAGTTCTTGATTACCACATCGTCTGCAATCACGCAGGGTTCAATGATATTTGAATTGTCCACTGTCGCTTTTGTAGCCAACTCATCACTGCCATCCTTGACCATGAATTTCATGATACGTGTGTTGGTATCGATAGCAACTTCCTTATTCCCACAATCCATCCATTCATCAACGGTTCCGGTCTTGAATATATTTCCTTTGGACATTAATCTTTTAATACCGTCGTTGATTTGGTATTCACCGCCATTGATAATCTCGTTGTCGATGACGTATTGCAGTTCCGTTTTTAAGTCTGCAATTTCTTTGAAGTAGTAGATACCTATTACGGCTTGATTGCTCACAAATTCTTTGGGCTTCTCCACCAATTCTGTGATCTCTTCTTTATCATTAAGTTTCACCACACCATAAGCTTCTGGCTGATCCACTTCTTTGGTCCAGATCACAGCATCTGCTGCTGGATCCAGTTCAAAGTTTGCTCTGATTAATGTATCTGCATATGCTACTACGGCAGGTCCAGAAAGCGAAGGCTCTGCACACATGATGGCGTGGCCTGTTCCAAGTGGTTCGAGTTGTCGGTAGATACTGGCTTTGGCACCTAAGCTCTCGGCTAACTCCTCTAGACTTTTTACGACCTCATCACCAAAAAATGCTGGGTCACCCAATATAAAAGCAATCTCTTCTATAGGCTCGCTCAAGATATTTGCGATGTCACGCACCAATCTATGAACGATGGGTTTGTTCGCAATAGGGATTAATGGCTTAGGAACCGTAAGAGAATGAGGTCTTAATCTGGAGCCGCGACCGGCCATGGGTACGATGATTTTCATAGGCAAATACTATTCCTGAGCAGGTGGAAATCTTGTTTTAGTTTAATGAGCTGACCACAAATTTACATAGATTGGTGCTACTATCTCAATGACCTATGGTCAATGAATTAATTTTCAAATTTCTTCATAGGCATCCACATTCTTTTATCAACTGAAATACCATCAAATGCGGCTACTAGGTAACTCTCGGTAATTTTAAATTTGAAGAAAGCGTCTGGTGTTTTTTCAGCATGTTCTTGGTCGGTGTCATCACAAGGATGCGCTCTGACATGATAAGAAGTGTATTTTAGGAATATCGAATCTCCTTCTCTTATCCAATCGCCTTCGTAAGTAGTACCACAAGAATCATAGATAAACTTATTTTCTGCCATTAGGTTCAACGCAGGACCCATTGCTATAGCTTGCGGATTAATAGAGCGTTTCAGTGCTCTCAGCTCCCATTTCTTGACATGGCTCGATTTATAGCAACCTAAAAGGTTGTCGTCCTCTTTCAAGGATGGCGTGCAGCTGTTAAATACTAACAGCACACACAAAAAGAAACCGACTTGTCTCAAAAACATCTTTTGGATTTATGCACGTACCATTTTTATGGCAAGTTATTCTGTGATCTCTACCTTGTGCTTTTCTGCGTATTCCCTAAACTTATCTAGCGTTCCGTTTTCTTTCATGCCTTGATAAACTGCACTTAGGACCTTTTCAGCGTCTTGCTTATAAGGAGAGTTGACCTCGGCATACATTTTATAGGCAGGAAAGATATTGTCAGCGGCAAGCTCATAATCCTTCAAAAGCAACCCACATTGTGATAGCCCAAAATAACCTTCTGGATCGTTGGGGTATTGTTTTATGAATTCTTGATAAGCTTTTGCTGCCTTTTCATAATCTTTTTCAAGTCTGTATACGATAGGAAGATTTTGTAATGGCATCCTACCGTAAGGATCAACTTTAAGCGAGGTCTTGTAAGCCTTAATCGCTTCTTTATAATTATCTAATCGACGGTGTGAAACGCCTAGCATATCCCAGGCAAAAGCAAAGTCTTTATCTTCTTTTACAGCCTTTCCATACAATTCAACAGCCTTCTCAAAATTACCAGCATTATACACTTGATAGCCTTGATTGTAGTATTCCATCGCCTTCTCGTTATCGCTATAAGAATTAACACTAGAAGGTTTTGCATTATTAAGTAGTATGTTGAGTGCCTTGCAATCATCAATCAATTCACGCTCAATCTTTTCATAACCTTCCATTGCATTGATGGTGATGTTGACATCTTCTCCGTTTGCCGTAGAATCCTTGGCTTTTTCCAATGCGCCAGAGAGTTTATTGAACAATTGATCTGACATTATCGCATCTTTAATGCATTTCTTGATTTGCTCGTTCTGCGTTTTTTTATCCTCGTTGATATCAATATTGGCGATGCACGCGCAAGCGTCTTCAGCAGGTGTTTGCGATACTTCTTCCTGGGCACTAGCCAACATCACGGTCAATCCAAAAATCAGGGTAATCGAGCTTACTTTTTTCATAAGTTATTTGTTATGAGCGAGAAAAGATATGAATTTCGCTTTCGCGAAAGCGAAATAAAGACGAATAGTTCAATCAGGTTATTTCCCAAGTCAGATTCCTGCTTCTTCAGGAATTTGTTACTTCACTCCAGTACTCCCAAAACCACCTGCACCGCGATCTGTATCACTCAATACTTCCACTTCTTCCCAAGTAGGTTGCTCATGTTTTGCAATGACTAATTGAGCAATGCGCTCGCCGTTTTCTATGGTGAAATCCTCATTGGATAAATTCACTAAAATCACACCTATCTCGCCTCGATAATCGGCATCGATGGTTCCCGGTGCGTTGAGCACGGTGATTCCTTTTTTGGCAGCAAGACCGCTGCGTGGTCTCACTTGAGCTTCGGTTCCTAAAGGTAATTCTATGAACAAACCTGTTTTTACAATCGCTCGCTCTAATGGTTTTAGAACAATAGATTCGGTTATGGATGCTCGTATATCCATTCCTGCACTACCTACAGTTTCATAAGCTGGTAAGTCGTGAGCGGATTTATTAATAATTTTTATAGTCATGATTTTTTGAGTAATGATTTGATAAAAGTTCTTTCTCGGCTTAGAATGAACAGCGAAACAAGTCCAGCCAACGCAATTCCCGATAAATACATTTGCCAAGTATTGGGCCCAAAGTAATCTCGTATTCCATAGAAAAACAGTGCCGTGGAGCCAATAGAAATAACTAAATACAACAGCATGTTTCCAACCTCATACGGAATGTGATAATGCTTTCTTCCCAATAAATACGAGACCACCATCATCAATCCATAAGCGGCACAGGTGGTTAAGGCACTCGCCATATACCCGATGATTGGAATCAGCCAGATATTGAATCCTATTGTTATTACAGCTCCTAAAACAGAAATGTAAGCGCCATAACTTGTACGATCTGTTACTTTGTACCACACAGAAAGCGTTTGATAAATACCGAAAAATAGATACGCCACAAGAACTACTGGTACAATGTCCAGCGCTTCCCAATATTCCTCTGCAATGATGGCGCGTTTAATCACGTCAATAAAAACAGTGTATGAAATCAAAGCAATGGAACCTAGCACCACAAACATTTTGGTAATCATGGCATAGGTGGCGGTAGCGTTTTCACTTTTAGATTCACTAAAAAAGAAAGGTTCAATTCCTAATTTGAAAGCTGTGGCAAACAAGGTCATTCCTACGGCAACTCTGTAACAAGCTGTATATACACCAACTTGAGCTGTGGAGTCTTCAGGAAGCAACCATTCCAGTAAAATCTTATCAAAGGTTTCATTGATGGCAAAAGCGATTCCTGCAATTAAAATAGGAAAACCGTACCTCAACATTTGCTTCCACAAACCAGCATCAAATTCCCATTTACGGAAGTAGATTCTACAAACCACCAGAAGCGTGAATGCGCTTGCTGCCATAAGCGCGATAAAATAAAGTTCTACCTTATCTGTTGGTAAGAATTCTGCTAATGCTGGCAGGTCTGGCAACCAGATCAAAAAGATCGCCGTCATCCCAACGGATATGATCACGTTGATCATCTTAACCACCGCATACTTCATCGCTTTTCCCTGCGCACGCATCCACGCAAAAGGAATGACCATCAAAGTATCAAAAGCCAAAATACCGATTACCCATTTCCAATAATCTGCAGACTTACCGGACCATGCTGCGATTTGGTCTAAGCCCAAAAAAGCAATCACTACAAATGCAGTGGTTGTAACTAGTAGCGAAATCAGTCCTGTGCTAATGACCTTGTTATCGTCCTCGCTTTCGCGAAAGCGAAAAAATGCAGTCTCCATACCATAAGTCAAGATCACGTTAGCAAGAATGATCCATGAAAAAATAATGGACACCTCGCCAAAAGCGGTTTTGCTGGGCAGATATTCAGTGAGTAAAAGAGTAAGTAGAACCGTCAATAATCTGGGCAAAACGGTTGCCAGACCATACACAAATGTGTGCTTAAAAAGACGATTGATGGAACTCAAAGACAGTTGGTTTTGAAGTTCAAAGGTACAATTAAGGCTGCATTTCTAGCCTAAGAAATGCAGCCTTGTAGCTTTGCTTGTGGTACATCACTATTGCGGTCTGGACGGTAGATCCATGGAAGATCGCTTCTCGATTCCCTTGATCATGGTGTACGTGGTGACGCCATCACGAGTGAATTTCACAACCGCTTCGTTATCCTTTAAATCAAATGGCATCTTTTCCATTTTAGGCGCTTGATTGCCATATTCCTTTTCGGGATTTTTATTCATACTCATATCAGGCTTGTTATTGAAAGCCGTGCTGAATCTCGCGATTACATAAGCAGTCCCATCTTTTGTATCAAAGGAACTCGTCATCATCCCATTGTAATACACCGCATCCATATGTTGCATCTCGCTGGAGTCTAGCGGCAAGAACAAATTCACGCCACTTCCCGAACCTGGAATACCACCAGTCCATGATTGAGCATAGGGCTCATTGCCCACTTCAAAATCACTAAGCGTGTTATCAATTTTTTGCGAACCACAAGAAGCCGTGATCGCTATAAGTGCAAGTAATTGGAAGGTTTTCATAAGACCGATCATATTGTTTGAAGTTATTAACTGCATATTTTGTGCCTTTTTAAAAAATTAATGAGCGAGTGGTCGCTTTTTGATCATTCCGCCTTTGATGTCCTTGATGGTGTTCATGACGATAAAAGCGTCGGGTTCAATCTTTTCAATTTCGGTATTGAGCTTATTCAATTCCAGTCGGGTGATGACAGTAAAAATGATGATCTTCTCATCTGACTCACCGTCTTTTACATAACCACCTTGACCTTTGTAAAGGGTTACTCCACGACCCAACTTTTCCACAATCATTTCCTTAATACGACTGCTTTGGGAAGAGATAATGGTAACTCCTATATATTCCTCAATACCTTCTATGACAAAATCAAGTGTTTTTGAAGCAACGATATAGGTAATCATTGAATAAAGTGCAATTTCAATGGAAAGCAAATAAGCCGCAACCGAGAATATCACGATATTAATCACGATGATGATATCACCAATACTCACGCTGAATTTCCTGCTCAAGAATATGGCTAGAATTTCTGTACCGTCTATCACTGCGCCACCTCTAATGGAAAGCCCTATTCCAGCACCGAGGAAAAATCCGCCAAAAACCGCTACCAATAAATCATCATCTGTCACATTGGGAAAAGGAACCAAAGCCACACAAAGTGCAAGGCCTATAATCGCAAGCAGTGTCATTACTGCAAATCGTTTTCCCATCATTTTATAACCCAAAATGATGAATGGGAGATTTACCAAAATCAAGAATACATAAAGCGGAACTTCAGTCAGTGCGGCCAACAAAAGGGAAATTCCCGTTGCGCCACCATCAATAAAATCATTGGTCAACAAAAATCCCTTAAAGCCAAAGGAAGCAGAGAAAATACCCGTCGTGATCAACACAAAGTTTTTGATGTTACGCTTCACAGCCGTTACTAGTAATTTGTATTGTTTGGCAAGGCGGTATTCAGAAGGTAGTTTTTCCGGACGTTTGTTCTTCCTGAACTTATCCGTCGTATTGATAATAATATTTGCAAGAAATGGATTCAATAAAATGCTTTTAAGGTTGATTCTTCAGGATTTCTTAAGCTAAAAAAGCCTTCATCTAAGGTAGTCCATTTTCCTATCTTTGCCTCAATCCAGAAGTATGAAACTCTATCTTGTCCCAACGCCCATCGGTAATCTTGCAGACATGACCTATCGTGCGGTTGAAGTATTAAATAGCGTGGATTTAATCCTTGCAGAGGATACCAGAACCAGCGGAAAATTACTCAACCACTACGGCATCAAGACTAATATGCTGTCGTACCACATGCATAATGAGCACAAGATTTCAGATAGCATTGTGACTAGAATTAAAGGTGGAGAAACCATGGCACTCATCACAGATGCTGGAACGCCTGGAATAAGTGATCCTGGGTTTTTGCTTTCGCGAAAGCTGATTGCCGCAGATGTAGCGATAGAATCATTACCTGGTGCTACAGCCTTTGTTCCGGCACTCGTCTGCTCAGGTCTGCCCAGTGATAAATTTGTTTTTGAAGGTTTCCTACCCGTCAAAAAAGGCCGCCAGACCAGACTCAAAGAACTCGCCGAAGAAACCAGAACCATCATCTTCTACGAGTCACCACACAAACTACTAAAAACCCTAACCGATTTCCAAACCCATTACGGTGCTGACAGACAGATTTCTGTTTCTAGAGAAATCACCAAAATGTTTGAAGAACACTACCGTGGTACTGTTGCAGAAGCTATCCAGCATTTTACAGACATTAAGCCTAGAGGTGAGTTTGTTGTTGTTTTGGGTGGGAAATAAGTAGATGAGACGAATTATCAAATGATATCGAATCCGTTAAAAAGAATTCTAAAAATTACAGGCTTTTACATTTTAGGCATCGTCTGTCTTGTCTCTTTCTATTGGTTAGATAATTCCGACTTTATTGCAGAGGAAGTTAAACAATCAAGAGGTGGTGGCTACAACGGTTTTCGGGCATTTCTAGTTTCAGGATTGATTAGATATGGATTATTAGTATACGGAATAGGATCAATAGCTATTATGAGTGCTCTCTTAATTTACCAAAAGTTTCAAGATAGAAAATGAAAAACTATATGAATAGTACATTCATCAAATTTGTAACCTTCCTTCCATAACCACCACCGCATCACCAGTAATCGAAATCTGTTCTTTACTCAAAATTTCAACCTCTAAAATTCCCGTACGCGCAGAGCACTGAAAAGCACGTAGTTTAGTTTTTCCTAATTTATTTCCCCAATAGCTTGTCAAAAAAGTATGTGTGGCGCCTGTAACTGGATCTTCATTGCCGCCACTCCAGGGCCAGAAATATCTGGACTCAAAATCAAAATCGAGTTGATTTGATTTTGCTGTGACGACCACACCACTAATATCGTTTATGGAAGCTTTCATGGTGGCAAAATCTGGTTTGAGATTCCTTAATACATCTGCATCTTCCAACTCAATCATCAATTCCAGATTTTCATGGTTATAGGCCGTATTCAAAACTTCTTCTATTCCCATAGCATCTAGTAATGCTTGTGGCGCATCGCGATCTACAATTCCATAATTGGGGAATTTCAAAGAGACTTTTTCACCATTTCTGGAAGCTTGCAAATTCAAGCCTGATCCAGTTTTGAAATGAATCTCATTTGAATCAGAGTCTTGTTCAAATAAAACTTTTGCGCTCGCCAGCGTCGCATGACCACACAACGGTATTTCCATGATGGGAGAAAAGTATCGGATGGAAAAATGATCGCCTTGATTTTGCACAAAGGCAGTTTCTGATAGATTTACTTCAATGGCGATGGATTGCATCAAATCGTTGGGCAAGCTTTCATCCAACAAACAAACTCCAGCTGGATTTCCTTTAAAAGGCTCGCTGGTGAATGAGTCCACCATAAAATATGGGATCGACCTAGTCAATCTTATGTTCTTTAAATTTCAGCTTTTCTGACCTTCCTTTTTTAAAGATGTTGTTGCTGTTATACTTGCCAGCGCGCAACTTTTTCTGCTCTTCATAAGGCAGCTGAATGACCTCATGACATTCTGTGCTACAGGTATTTTCATATTTAGTTTTACAATCCTCGCACTGGATGAATAGCAAGTGACAAGCTTCATTAGCACAATTGGTGTGCGTGTCGCATGGGTTACCGCACTGATGGCAATTCGAAATCACCTCATCGCTGATTTTCTCAGAAAGTCTGTGATCAAACACAAAATTCTTCCCACGGAATTTATTTTCCAATCCTTGCTCGGTTACCTGACGATGGTACTCAATAATTCCACCTTCCAGCTGATATACATCTTCAAAACCACGATGCTTGTAGTAGGCACTTGCTTTCTCACAACGGATTCCGCCAGTACAATACATCACCAGTTTTTTATCTTTTTTATGCTCTTTTATTTCTTCCTCAATAATATCAAGACTGTCTCTAAAGGTATCGACGTCTGGAGTCCAGGCATTTTGGAAATGGCCTATCTCGCTCTCATAATGATTGCGCATGTCGACCAGAATCGTATCAGGATCTGCGATGAGCTCATTGAATTTGACGGCGTCGACATGAACGCCTTTATTGGTCACGTCAAAAGTCTCGTCTTCCAAACCGTCTGCCACAATTTTGTTGCGCACCTTGACCTTAAGCTTTAGGAAACTCTCATTATCGTGCTCACGAGCAATGTTCAATCGAACATTTTCTAAGAAATAGATTCCATCAAGGAAATCTTTGAACTCTTCAAAACGATCAGCTGGAATGGAAAGCTGTGCATTGATGCCTTCATGAGCTACATAAATGCGCCCCAGAACTTCCTGCGTATCGAACGCTACAAACAGATGGTTTCTAAATAATTGTGGGTTCCCTATGCGGGCATACTGATAGAAAGAAATCGTGAGTCGTTCCTTGCCGGCTTCACGTATCAATTCGCGTCTTTCTTCAGCACTTAATTTGTTGTACAGTTGCATGCTATAAACATTGAGTGTTGAAGATGCAAAGGTAGATATTTGAGTATAGATCGCTGCGCTCATGGAAAATGGATTATGGACGATTCAATTCCAGCGTTAGGGATTGAAGTGGAAATCCTTTTGATCTCGCCTTATGCGTTATCAAAAGATTGCAACGGAAAGCCCGACCGAGGTGCAGCCGAGGGAACGCACTAATATTTCTTATTATGACTTTCCCGCTTTCGCGAAAGCGTGACTTATATATAGTTAATAACCAACACTTCATTCTATTGCAGAAAGTGGTGTCATCGCCTATTTTTGTGGAAAATATTTACAATGGCAGACGATAAGGAAAAAGCAGCAAAAGCGAAGGCGCTCAAATTGACGCTGGACAAGCTGGATAAGGCATACGGCAAGGGAACGGTAATGAAGATGGGCGACCGTCAGGTGGTTGATGTGGAGTCGATTTCTACGGGATCGCTTGCATTGAACGCAGCGCTAGGTGTAGGTGGATACCCACGTGGTCGTGTGATCGAGATCTATGGTCCTGAATCATCTGGTAAGACTACATTAACATTACACGCAATTGCTGAGGCTCAAAAAGCTGGCGGTATTGCAGCGTTTATTGATGCAGAACATGCTTTTGATAGATTTTATGCAGAGAAACTAGGTGTGGATCTTGAAAATCTTATCATCTCACAACCTGATCATGGTGAGCAGGCTCTTGAGATTACGGAAAATCTAATTCGTTCTGGTGCGATTGATATTATCGTAATTGACTCGGTTGCGGCTTTGACTCCTAAGAGTGAGATTGAAGGAGAAATGGGTGATTCAAAAATGGGGTTGCACGCTCGTTTGATGTCACAAGCTCTTAGAAAATTAACGGGAACAATTTCTAAAACGAACTGTACGGTGATCTTCATCAACCAGTTGCGTGAGAAGATAGGTGTGATGTTTGGTAATCCAGAGACGACAACTGGTGGTAATGCATTGAAATTTTATGCATCGGTACGATTGGATATTAGAAGGTCTACTCAAATAAAAAGTACTGACGGTAGCGTTCAAGGTAACAAGACTCGTGTAAAAGTGGTTAAGAACAAGGTGGCGGCACCATTCCGCACCGCAGAATTTGATATTCTTTACGGTGAAGGAATTTCCAAAATAGGTGAGGTGATCGATCTAGGTGTAGATTATGAAATTATCAATAAGGCTGGATCTTGGTTCTCTTATGGAGACACTAAATTAGGTCAAGGTCGTGACAGTGTGAAGAGTATTCTTAAAGACAATCCAGATCTACAGGACGAACTGGAGCTGAAAATTATGGAATCAATCAAGTTGGCGAACAGTTAGAAACCTGCGCTATTCCTGATAAAAAATCTGCTTTTAAAATTAAAAGCAGATTTTTTTGTTTCAGGACGCAACCTTTTTGAAGTTTCTGCATCTAGAAAGAAAAGAAAAAGATGAAAATCAAATTTATTGCGCTACTTGCGTTGATATCCATTGCATTTAGCTCGTGTGATGTAACTGATGATGATCAGCCCAGATTGAAACTAACTGCACTGGCCATAACTGATGTAGAAATACCTGATCCATTTGTATTTGGACAAGTCAATGAAATAATTGTGCGCTACAATCAACCATCAGATTGCCACAATTTCTACGCTTTTGACGTGCGTTCTAATTTGAATGAGCGTGAGGTGATAGTTTATTCAGAATTTTTTGAGAGTGAAGGATGTACTCCAGGACCTATTCCAACGGAACAGGTTCTTAGATTCAGAGCTACTAGCAACGGCACCATCGTTTTTAAATTTCTTACGGGAATCGACAACAATGGAGAGAATGAGTTTTTAGAAATAGAAGTAGAAGTACAGGAATAGAATATTTTTAAATGTGGTACAACTACAAATCATTGAAGGATGTAAGAATGGTGATCGTAAAGCGCAGCGAGCGCTTTACGATCAATATTCTGCTGCCATATATGGTTGTTGTTTAAAGTATGCGCCTAGTGCGCAAGAAGCGCAGGACATTTTACAAGATAGTTTCATAACCATCTATGATAAAATTGGACAATTTGACCACAAAGGTTCTTTTGAAGGATGGTGTAAAAGGATAGCTATAAACACCGCATTACAGCGATATAGGGATTCTAAAGTCTATTTGCTGGAAGATGAGAAAAATATAGTAATAGACATTCCTGTCACAGAAGATTTAGAAGAAATAGGACTGGATGACTTATTAGATATGATACGACGATTACCAGACAGATATAGAATGGTTTTTTCCATGTATACATTAGACGGGTATAGTCATAAAGAAATTGCAGCGTTGATGAAGATCAATGAAGGAACATCAAAATCCAATCTGTCAAGAGCACGAGCCAGTTTACAACAAATGATAGAAGCGTGGCGCAGGGAAAATACGAATGACGCCATATAATAATGGAAGACAAAAAGAACATAGACCGATTATTCCAGGAGAAGTTCAGGGATTTCAAACCAGCTGCACCAGCTGAGTCTTGGGATGCCATTGAGGCTCGACTGAATAAAGATAAGAAGCGACCAGCAATACTACCGTTATGGTGGAAAGTTGCCGGAGTCGCTGCTGTTCTTGCGGTATTATTATCTGTATTTATTTGGAATACTGATGACACTATATCCAACGAAAATATAGTGATTGAAGAATCCTTGGAAAATGGTGATCCAATAAAAAATGAAGGAATCGTAATTGATGATTCAGATTCTTCAACGTCAGACAGTATTGATTCTTCAGGTGAGCGTTTTAATAACGAACCAAATCAAGATGTAAATGGAACTGTTACCAATAATAATGATAACAGTATAGCCAATAGGTCTGATAATGAAGAGCCCAGTAAGATTGGAAAGGAAGTTAATCAGGCACCTCAAGAAAATAAAGCTAATCTGAACCAGCAAGAGAATAGTATTGCCCAAAACAGCAATTCATCTGCATCCAATGATAATACAGCTTCAAATAGCAACGCAAACACTGCTGATAATGGAAACTTGAAAGATCAAGCATCTAAGCCTGTTATTGACCAGGCCATTGAAGATGCAGTCGCTATGGATCAATCGCCAACAGAGTCTGAAGATTTGGATAAGGAAAGGGCATCCTTGGAAAGTCTAGAAGATATAGCTGCTGCAAATAATGTTAGTGACAAAGAAGAAGATCCAGTGAAAAGCAAGAAATGGAGTGCCGCTACTGTGGTGGCTCCTGTATATGCAAGCAGCCTGAATGGTTCCTCCATTAATGATCGAGTATCTCGAGATAGCCAGAATGCACAGACTGATATAAGTTATGGTGTCGCTGTTTCCTATGCGATTGATTCACGATGGTCAGTGCGTACAGGTCTACATCAAGTGAATGTGAACTATAATAATGAAAATATTAATTATGGGTTGAACGCCAACACTTTGATTCTTAATAATGATCAGGCCAGGACAATCTATGATGTGAGCGCCGTTAATGCGCCACGGCCAGCGATGTTTGCCAGCATGAATAGCTTTGATCAAGAGTTGAGAAGCGCACAGGTAGTTTCTAGTTTCAATGGTGAAATGAGCCAGCAATTGGGATATCTGGAAATGCCATTTGAGGTTAGCTACAGGTTAGTAGATAAAAAATTTGGCGTGAGTGTTTTGGGAGGTTTCAGTGCGCTTTTATTGACTAATAATAATGTGAGCATTGTAAACGATACGCGAAGGTTGGATCTGGGTAGTGATGATAATTTTAGTGATTTTAATCAGAGCGCCAATTTTGGTTTGGGCATAGATTATCAATTTGCAAAGAACTTAGGACTTACTCTGGAGCCTACTTTCAAGTATCAATTAAGCAGTTTAAAAGAAAACACAGCAGATTTCAGACCATACACAATTGGTGTATATACTGGTTTGATGTATAGATTTTAACCGCAGATTGTTGTCATTGCAGGCACCTGTGGGAATATGAAAAAGAGATTGAGGTTGGTTAATCATTGAACTCAATTAATGCAATGAAAAAGTGGAACCGTCCTGTCGCTATGCAGGGCGGTTTTTTATTTCCTGATGTTTGGTAAGATCGTTGAGGATGATATTTCTTACGCTTTCGCGAAAGCGAACTTTATCTCCAGGCAATTGCAAGCCTTGAGTTTGTTGGATCTGAAGAGTCCTTGCACGCATGATTCCTGGTGACCCATGGAAAAAGGAAAAAGGAAATCGCTTTTTATTATCGTAAAAACTCATGGGAACTACAGGAATCTGATGTTCAATCGCAAGGCGAAAAGCGCCATCCTTAAAGCTGTCCAACAACAACGATCTGTCTTCAGGTACGCCGCCTTCTGGGAAAATACAAATGCCTACACCGCTTTCCAGCCTTCGGCTAGCGCTGTCAAAAACTGCTTTGCGACTTTTGGGATCACCACGGTCAACAAGAATACAAGTACGTTTATAGAAAAAGCCAAAGATTGGAATCTTCACTAGTTCTGCCTTTCCCACAAATACAAACGGGTTTTTAGCCACGAGCAGCATGAGCATGATATCTGCCATACTGCTATGGTTCGCAACAAGCATATAGCTATTCCCTTTTTTCATATGCGCATCACGGTAAACCTTAGGCCACCAACCCATTCCATAAATGATAACTGCCGCCCATATTTGGGCCATCTTAAAAAAAGCACCGTATGTTTTTTCAGAAAGTGTAGCGAGCACTAAAAACGGAAACATGATAATTATGGGTAATCCCAGTAGGATGTAGAACCAAACCCTGTATAAAGGCATTAATATGTATCGCATCCATTTCATGAGCTCCAAAAATAGCAGAATTAAAATGCGCCACAACACCTTGATCCAGTTCTTGTGCTTTCACGTTGTAAGCAATTATCTTTGTCGCTCAATTATAAGCAATGGCTAGAGTACTTACGGGAATACAATCAACTGGAATACCTCATTTAGGAAACTTGCTGGGCGCTATACTGCCTGCCATCAAGATGGCCTCAAAACCAGATAATGATTCCTTTCTTTTTATAGCAGACTTTCATTCCTTGACGCAAATCAAGGATGGTGAGACCATGCGTGAGAATACTTATGCAACTGCTGCCACATGGATGGCCTGCGGTCTGGACTCGAGTCGTACTACATTTTATAGACAGAGCGATGTGCCACAAGTGACTGAGCTTAATTGGTACCTCAATTGCTTCTATCCTTATCAACGCTTAACGCTTGCTCACAGCTTCAAGGACAAATCAGACCGATTGAATGATGTAAATGCTGGTTTATTCACGTATCCTATGTTGATGGCAGCAGATATCCTGTTGTACGATGCTCAAGTCGTTCCAGTGGGTAAGGATCAATTGCAACATCTGGAAATGGCGCGTGATGTTGCAGGTCGCTTCAATAATCAAATGGGCGATACACTAATCGAACCTCAAGCCAAAATTCAAGAAGGTACCATGTACGTTCCAGGAACTGACGGAGAGAAGATGAGTAAATCTCGCGATAACCTGATCAATATTTTCCTTCCAGAAAAGCAATTGAAAAAACAAGTCATGTCCATTGAAACGGACAGCACGCCGCTGGAAGAACCCAAAGATCCAGACACCTGCAACGTTTTTGCAATCTATAAATTGCTAGCAACAGCCCAACAAACTGCAGAAATGCGCAGTAATTATGAAGCAGGCAATTACGGCTATGGACATGCAAAGAAGGCCTTGCTGGAATTGATACTTTCAAGATTTAGTGAAACCCGCGAGCGTTTTGAACACTTCATGAGCAATAAGCATGAAATTGATGCTGCTCTTAATGAAGGTGCAGCGAAAGCTAAGTTGGTTGCAGATGATGTTTTGGCGAGAGTTCGTGAAAAGCTGGGATACTAGTCAACTTCTTTCTTAATCCATGATTTTTCTTCTACAAAGACCTTGAAAGAAAAATTTCTTACTTTTTAAAATTCCTGAATCATCTGTGGTTGTAGAAACGTAAGCAATCTAACTTTCTTCTATGGACAGGTTTTCGCTTCAATTTATGCACCGATAACTTCAAAACAGGTGTCTTTTGTTACAATTTCCGTTGTTTCGAGATTTTAAGTTCTCAATATTTTTAGTAAAATATCAGTTCAAATACACGATTATCTGTTTAAGTGTAGTTTAAGGTCATTTTATGATATTGATTTATTATACTGTTTATTAGATAGTTAAATGCATAAATTACACTTTATCGATGTTTTGTGTTTGTTTATCGTGTAAATGTGTCGCATATTTGGATCATCAATAAAACGATAACAATCTAAATCTCTACACAATGAAAAAATTTACACTCACCGCAGCCATCCTTTTTACAGCAGCAACCTTTGTTTCCTGCTCCACTGACTCTGAGGGCATGGATAGTATCGACGATACCAGCGCACTGGTAAACGGTCCCAAGGTAACCTTATTTACAGGCAGCAACACATCAGGCAAGATCAACATGTTTGATATGACTGATAGAAAGAACATCACCAACAAATCATTCAAGTCTGCAAGTACAGACGGTAACGGTATCCACTACGATCCAATCAACGACTGTCTTTTTGAGGCGTCAAGATCAGAGCGTAACGTCTTGGTATTTGAGAACCTCAACAACAACGAGTCCGGTGCGGCACTTGCACCATCCATCATGTCTGACGTACAGGTAGAGAACCCAAGAGACATTGCCATCTCTGGAGACCGTATCGTGGTATCCTCTGATGCTACGGGACCACGCGACAGCAACAAGTTCTATGTATATGAGTCCACATCAAACAGTGTTAGACTGGTAAACGTATATGAGACCGGTAACCAACACTGGGGAATCTTCCTTGCGGGTAACACCTTATATGCAGCCATCGACAACAGCGGTAGGATAGCAGTCTACAACGACTTCTTCTCAAAGCCTAGTGGTGAGCTTACTGCAGACGACCAGATCACCATTGAAGGTGCACAGTCCTTAAGAGGAATCACCTATGACGAGGTTGAGGACCAACTCTTCCTTGCAGATGTTAGAAACCCATTGGACGACAGCGACGGTGCGATCCACACGATCAAGAACTTCTCTGTCATCTACAGCGGTCTTGAGGCTTACGGTACGATAAGCGAGGTAAACACGGTAAGCGGTGCAGAAAGCATGCTAGGTAACCCAGTTGATCTTGAGTACGACAACATTGGAAAGGTCCTTTACACGGCAGAGCGCGCTACCAACGGTGGCATGGCACTTGCCTTTGACATGAACACCACTGGAAACATGAAGCCCATGATGCAACAGTCCGTATCTGGTATCTCCAGCATCTACCTTAACGTAGAGTAATACACAACGATTTTATAGTACAATTTGTAGAGTAGATTGTAGAAAAGAGAGAGACCCAACTAGGGTCTCTTTTTTTTGCTCCATATTTTTATTGAGGTCTGTAGGGAATTCCGCTTTCGCGAAAGCGTAACAATTACCAACACGATAGCCAGTATTATCTAATTACGACAACATAAATAATTTACCTGGCAACGGTTTCACCACACCTTTCAATTCCATAGACATTAAAATGGATGCCACCTTGTGTACAGGCATCTTTGTATTCAAGGCAATGATATCGAGCAGCTCTTTATCCTGACCTTGCAAGAATGTGTAGATCGCTCGTTCATCTTTATCCAGTTCTACAAACAATTGTTTTTGAATGGAAACCTCATTTTTCTGCCAGCCCAAGATATATGGAATGTCTGCTGCTGTGGTAAGCATGTGTGCCTTGGCTTGTTTGATCAAACTATTACAGCCTGAAGAATATTTGTCGTTGACACGGCCAGGAACTGCAAAAACCTCTCGATTATAGCCAACTGCAAGATCTGCCGTTACTAGCGAGCCGCCTTTATCAGCGCTTTCAATGACGATGGTTGCCTCGCTCAAACCTGCAATGATGCGATTTCTTCCTAAAAAATTATTGCGATCAAAAGTATCTGAGCTCCAGAAATCGGTGATAAAGCCACCATTCTTTTTGACATCAATATTATGAGCTGCATGATTACGCGGATACGTCTGATTCAATCCATGCGCCATCACCGCAATTGTTTGTAAACCGTGTTCTATCGCCAGCTTGTGAGCAAGAATATCTACTCCATAAGCATAACCACTGATGATGGTAGGTTTGAGTGGCGCAATTTCTGCCATGAATTTTTCTAGAAACGCGCTGCCTTGACTAGTAATTTGTCTGGTTCCTACAATACTTAACGTGTAGGGATTGCTCCAGTTAATGGATCCATTTTCAAAGAAAAGGATAGGTCCATCGACGCAATATTTTAATCGCTCTGGATAATCATCATTATAATAAATTCGGTATTTGAGGTTATTCTCCTCAACGAATTTGAGCTCGTCTTCTGCCTTTTTGAAAAGGTCTTTTGCTCTGATGAATTGGGCTTTCTTCTCTCCTATTCCCTCAATGGCGGCAATCTCTCGATAAGGTTGTTCAAAAACTGCTGTTGCGCTGCCAAAGGTTCTGATCAACTTTTTGGCCATGATATCGCCTATAAGCGGTGCCTTTTTTAAAGCGAGAAGTGACAGCAATTCCTGTTGATCCATCACCCGAAGATAAATGGATTGGGATCAAGTATAATTTCTGAATATTTTTCAAGATCATTTTCGGCAATTACTCCTGGGAAATCACCAGCGTAGTCCTGCATGGTCGTCATTAATTGAAAATGCAAATGAGGCGAATAACCACCATTTTCTTGAGGTGTTCCTAGGGTTGCAATTTGTTCGCTTTCGCGAAAGCGAGCTCCTATTTCCCATCGCTGCATATCAGATTTAGAGAGATGACCGTAGAGACTGTAGAGTTTGTCGCCCTGATAATCGTGTTCCAGAATAATCGTAGGTCCATAATTGCCTGCATCATCATTGTCTGCAAATGAGTGAACTTTTCCATCCATAATCGCATGAACATTAGTGCCCGCTGGAGCCCATAAGTCGATGCCCATATGTACATCACGAACAGCACCGTCCTGAAATCTCGCCGATTTCCTATACAAAGCGCGCTGCTCCTTGTAACCGCCATGCGCCACAAACTTTCCTGATGTATTGCGCTGTTCTTCCAGAAAATTTTCCATGGTTAGAATGTCGCTCACGTCATTTTTATCCCAAAATGAATTGTGAATGGAAAGGTCGATTGGGAAATAATCCTGCGATTGGTATTGTGGATCAATGATGTATCTAAACTTCATCAAATAACCATTTCAGGAATCTCGCCTTCCACTATAAGTGTGCCTTCTGTTGCGGCTTGAATTTCTTCAACAGTAACACCAGGTGCTCGTTCCAAAAGCTTGAAGCCTTTGTCTGTTATTTCAATCACGGCCATATTGGAAACTACTTTTGTGATGCAATTCACTCCAGTGAGCGGTAAACTGCATTCTTTCAAAAGCTTGGATTCTCCAGCGCGATTGGTATGCATCATGGCTACAATAATATTCTCGGCACTGGCGACAAGGTCCATGGCGCCGCCCATGCCCTTTACCATTTTGCCTGGAATTTTCCAGTTGGCGATATCACCGTTTTCTGCTACTTCCATAGCGCCCAAAATGGTAAGATCCACATGTTGACCACGTATCATCCCAAAACTGGTCGCACTATCAAAAAAGCTAGCGCCCGGTAATGTGGTGATGGTTTGCTTTCCTGCGTTGATCACGTCTGCATCTTCTTCTCCTTCAAATGGGAAAGGTCCCATTCCCAAAACGCCGTTCTCTGACTGAAATTCTACATCAATGCCATCAGGAACGTAGTTTGCCACCAAAGTTGGAATACCGATTCCTAAATTTACATAATAGCCGTCCTTAACTTCTTGGGCGATTCTTTTTGCTATGCCTATTTTGTCTAACATATATAATTTGTTCTCTTCTAGATCTGAGCTAAGCCTTGACCAGAATTGATGTTTAAATTAGTTTTTAGTTCTAACGGTCCTTTGTTCAATACGCTTCTCATACTTTTCTCCTTGAAAAATACGCTTGACAAATATTCCCGGTATGTGGATCTGATTGGGATCCAGTTCTCCTGCTGGCACTAATTCTTCTACTTCAGCAACGGTGATGATAGCAGCGCCGCACATGACTGGATTGAAGTTTCTTGCCGTTCCTTTAAATATTAGGTTTCCTGCGGTGTCGCCTTTCCATGCTTTTACAAGAGCAAAATCTGCTTTGAAAGCGTGCTCTAGAATATGAGGCTTGCCATTGAATTCTCTTTCTTCCTTTCCTTCGGCGACCTCTGTGCCGTAGCCTGCAGGTGTGTAGAAAGCTGGAATTCCTGCTTGTGCTGCGCGGCAACGCTCGGCTAGGGTTCCTTGTGGGATAAGTTCTACTTCCAATTCACCACTCAACATCTGGCGTTCAAACTCGTCGTTTTCTCCTACATAAGAAGAGATCATTTTTTTGATTTGCTTGCCTTGGAGCAATAGACCCAATCCAAAATCATCTACACCTGCATTATTTGAAATACAGGTTAAATCTGTAGCGCCTATTTCCACCAATTGTGCGATGCTGTTCTCTGGGATTCCAGACAGGCCAAAACCGCCTACCATCAACGTCATACCGCTTTTTACTCCAGCGAGTGCTTCTTTAACACCAGCCACTGTTCTATTAATCATGCAATAAATTCTTTGCTATGAAAATACGAAATAGTTTGAGAGTTCAGAGTTCAGAGTTCGGAGTTCGGAGTTCGGAGTTCGGAGTTCGGAGTTCGGAGTTCGGAGTTCGGAGTTCGGAGTTCGGAGTTCGGAGTTCGGAGTTCGGAGTTCGGAGTTCGGAGTTCGGAGTTCGGAGTTCGGAGTTCGGAGTTCGGAGTGATAAGAAACTTGATCTGAGGTGATGATGCAGTTATGGCCATAAAATTTGGTACATGAACTATGAACAAATTATTATGCTTGGTTATTGTAAGTATTAAAATAGCTGAAACCTGTGACTGCTGGCTGTAATCTCTTTTACACCTCATCAAAGTTCACGGCAACCTTAGCACTTGTTGGACAGGCTTGACAAGTAAGTGTGAAACCGTCGTTGACTTCTTCATCTGTAAGAATGGAGTTCTTACGCATTTTTACATCGCCGTCTTCTACTAGGGCAATACAACTGGAACAAATACCGCCTTGACAGGAATATGGCGCATCGATATCATTCTTGAGCATCACGTCCAGCATCACCTCATCACGTCGCATAGTGAAGGTATGTGTCTCGTCATCCAGTGTTACTGAAATTTCTGAAAGGTGACTGTCCTCTGTGATTTCCACATCACTTTCGGTTGATGTGAATAACTCAAACTTGATGTTTTCTTCCTTCAACAAGCCCTTTTCTATCAGGTTGAGCTGCGCCATCTGGATCATCTCTTCAGGGCCGCATAAGTACGCTTTCGCGAAAGCGAACTCATCACAATCCTGCTTCAAAAAATAATTGAGATTTCCCTTAGTAATCCTACCGAACAACGCATCCTG
This sequence comes from Nonlabens sp. Hel1_33_55, assembly GCF_900101765.1. Taxonomy (NCBI): domain Bacteria; kingdom Pseudomonadati; phylum Bacteroidota; class Flavobacteriia; order Flavobacteriales; family Flavobacteriaceae; genus Nonlabens; species Nonlabens sp. Hel1_33_55. Next base: position 2,589,926 of record NZ_LT627735.1, on the reverse strand, counting down.
ACGCTCCTCGCGGCTATAACAATATTTCAGTACCAGACGGTCTCCATATTCATCTTTCAGGTCATTGAGCTGCTCTAGATAGATTGCTTGACTTTCTGACTGATTCCCATAAATCAACGCTACTTTATTCTCAGAATGACTGATCAATGCCGTTTTCAAAATGGACATAATGGGTGTAATACCACTACCGGCGGCTACCATTAAAAAGTTTCCTTTTTCCTCTTTCTCATGGATGAAAAGCCCATCTGGTGCTGCTACTTCCAGCATATCACCAGCACGCAATTTCATCGCGTGGTTAGAGAAAACACCTTTATCGACCGCTTTTACCACCACCATTAACTCTGGATCTTTGGGTGCACTGCTAATAGAATATGCACGGCGTACCTCGTTCCCATCGATGTTTGCCTTGAGCGTCAAATATTGTCCAGCATCATATTTAAAATTCTCTTTGAGATCCTCTGGAATATCAAAAATAATTTCAACGGCTCTGGAGGTAACCTTGGTGACTTGTTTAATGCGCAATTCGTGGAAAATCATGAGTCAAATAATTGGGTTGCAAAAGTAAGAAACGCAAAAAGAGTTGTAACATTTTTAATTTTATCTTCACTAATGTAGCACCTAACCAAATCGATCATGTTCAAAATCTTTGCTAATCTAGAATGGAAAAGCTTTACTAGATCTGCTGCTTTCAAGCAAAATCTCTTCTTCAAAATATTTATTGGTTTTTTTGCAGTAATCATTCTTCTAGAGTTTGCTGGTGCTGGTGCTTTCATTTACTACGCCATTGAAGGTTTTATAGAAGATGGTAAGCTGAATGCCACAGATCCTTTTTCATTGATCAACAAATTTTTGATTTATTGGTTTGCGGCCGACCTTATTTTTAGATACTTCTTTCAAAAGATGCCAGTGGCCAATATCAAACCACTACTCTACCTGCCGTTCACAAAAGGAAAGATCGTGAAGTATGCCATGGGTAAAACGATTATTTCTTTTTTCAATATCATGCCAGCATTCTTTTTTATTCCATTTTCTGTGGTGTTGCTGATTGAAGGCTATGATCCGGTGGGCGTTATAAGTTGGCATCTCGCCATGCTATCCATCACGTTGTTACTCAATTTTTTGAACATTTTTCTCAATAACTTGGATAAAGTGTTTTATCCAGTTGTCATCATTATTGTTGGGCTGGCAACAACTCAATTCTATGGCTATTTTGATATCACTAGCTACACGCAACCTATGTTTGACTTTTTCTACAGTCAGCCGTGGAGTTTTATATTGCCGCTGGCACTAGCTGCAGCAACGGCTCAATATGCCTACATCTACTTTAAAGGTCAGCTATATCTTGACGCTGGACTTCAAACCAAACAAGAAACAGCCAAAACAGAAAACCTTGATTTTCTAAATCGATTCGGTAAGATATCTACCTATTTAAAGAATGACATCAAGCTTATCAAACGCAACAAGCGAGCACGTACGACTTTCATCATGGGTTTCCTGTTCGTTTTTTACGGTCTCTTCTTCATGTCAGACATGTATGCGGGTAATGATTTTGGGAAAGTGTTTGCCGCGCTTTTTTGTACTGGTGGTTTCCTATTTAGTTTTGGCGGACTGGTACCTTCTTGGGATAGCAGTTATTATAAACTGATGATGTCCCAAAATATACCGTACCGCGAATTCCTGCTTAGTAAATGGTGGCTTATGGTTGTGATGACTGCCATAAGTACGTTATTGAGCTGTTTTTATGTCTACTTTGGTATTGAGTGGCTTTATGCAATTCTCGCTGGTGCCGTTTACAACATAGGCTTGAACGCATCGGTGACCTTGTTAGGTGGAGCGTTTGTAAAAACACCCATTGATTTGACGAGCAATAAAAAAGCCTTTGGTGATAGTAAAGCGTTTAATATCAAAACGGTCTTATTGATCATTCCTAAGATGGTGCTGCCTGTCCTTATATATTATGCGTTTGCATTAACCATAAGTATGGAAGCTGGGTTTATAGCGATAGCGGTGACTGGATTGCTGGGACTATTGTTCCGCGATAAGATTTTGACTCTTGTAGAAAATATTTACAAGAATGAGAAGTACGATACGATTGCTGCTTACTCGCAGAAAGATTAATAGAAGGAATGCTTGAAGTAGTTCGCTTTCGCGAAAGCGAACTCAAAATACACTTACCAACCAATTTTAAAGAACATCAAAATGATCAACATACAGAACCTCTCCAAAAAATATAACGACACCACCGTATTGGACATCGACAGTTTGCAGTTAGAACGTGGGCAGTCTGTTGGGCTGGTAGGAAATAATGGTGCTGGTAAAACCACACTTTTTTCTCTATTATTGGATCTTATTGAGCCTACAACCGGACACATTTTATCTAACGGAATTCAAGTAAATGAGAGCGAGGACTGGAAGCCGTTTACTAGTGCTTTTGTCGATGAGAGCTTCCTTATAGGTTATCTAACACCTGAGGAGTACTTCTATTTTATAGGTGAGTTGCGCGGTCAGAACAAAGCAGATATTGATGCGCTCATGGTAAAACATGCAGACTTTTTTAACGGTGAAGCGATAGGCCAGAAAAAATACTTGCGCGACCTTTCTAAGGGTAACCAGAAAAAAGTCGGAATCATTGCCGCATTGATAGGTAGTCCAGAAGTGATTATTCTTGATGAGCCTTTTGCAAACCTAGATCCATCCACGCAGATTAGATTGAAAGCCATTATCAAGGATCTTTCTGACGATCCCAATGTGACGATGCTTATCTCTAGCCACGACTTGATTCACGTGACTGAGGTTGCACAACGCGTCGTATTGTTAGAAAAAGGGAAAGTGGTGATGGATCAAGTGAAAGATGCAGCTACCTTTGGCCAGCTGGAAAAATATTTCATGGGAATTAGTGAACTACACATAGTTCCAGCGCAAGAAGCTGCTCCCATGACAACTACTGAAGAAGAGTAATTATGTCACCTAAAATCAAAGTATTCCTCATTTACGGCCTAAGTTTCATGGTTGTATTCCTTATTGCAAGGTTTATCATGGTTCAGTTTTATCCTGAGCCTAGCATCTGGTTGACATTTGTACCTCTAGCCATTGGCATGATCCTCTCACCAAAACCACATATTGAACAAACGCAATCAGGAAGACAGTATGGCTTGAAAAGTATCTTTTCTAAGCGGATTATTTACATTAAGTAGAAAATGCCGTGACCGCAAAGTTCAAAACTTACCTTATATATTTTTTGATTGCGTTTTCCCTTTTGACATTGACTTTAATTGTGTTACAATTTTTTCCTGTGCCAACTTACTTTAGAATATTTTTTCCTGTAGCTGTCATTATGCTATTGATTCCTAAACCACACATCGAGAAAACCCAGTCTGGAAATCAATATGGCTTAAAAAGTATTTTCTCTAAGAAAACCATCCCTATTAAATAAGTCGATAGTGCCATTTGCTGGCTCGTTACATAATTCCTTATTTTTGAACGATTCACAATATCATCACTTCCCTACAGTTATGATAGCTAGAAAAAAGAAGCTCGTTTGAAAAACATTTTTGCTTTTACTACCATCATTTTTTGCCTGCTGCTCATACTTGCCAGTTGTAGCCGCAAGAATGACTCTTTTATTAGCCGAAATCTGCATGCCGTAGGAACTGAATATAATGTTCTCTATAATGGTAATCTTGCCCTGCAGGCTGGACTTGATAATATTGAGGCTAGCTATAGAGATAACTATTGGGACATTCTACCCGTTGAAAGGCTGACAGTGAAGGAAGCCATACGAGTAAGTGCAGACGATCAATCTGATCCCAATTTTGAACTAGCTGAAGAAAAAGCAGTGAAGGCAGTTCAAAAACACAGCATGCTTATCGATGGTGAAGAGGTAAATCCTCAAATCGATGAAGCCTATATGTTACTGGGAAAAGCGCGCTACTATGACCAGCGTTTTATTCCATCGCTAGAAGCATTCAACTACGTTTTACAGTTTATGCCAGAATCTGATGAGATCAGAATGGCTAAAATCTGGCGCGAGAAAACCAACATGCGATTAGAAAACAATGAGATCGCTATTGAAAATCTGCAAGAACTTATAAAGGAAGACAGTCTTGATATCAAACGTGAAGAATTGATTCTTGCTAACGCTACACTGGCACAAGCCTACCTCAATGTCGACAAAGTAGACAGTGCGCTCATCTACATGAACCGAGCGGCTCAAAAAACAAAAGTCAGAGCGACAGAAGGTCGTTACAAATACATTGCAGGACAGTTATTTGCAAAGGCTGGACAGCGCGACAGCGCCATCGCTCATTTTGATGAAGTAATAGAGTTGCATAGAAAAATTCCTCGTAATTATTATGTCAACGCGTTTATTGAGAAAATTAAGCTTAGAGACACCATAGAACAATCTGATGAGGAATTTCTAGAAGTACTCAACGAGCTGGAAGAAAACCGCGAGAACAGACCGTGGTTGGATATTATCAACTATCGCAAAGCGATTTATCTGGAATCAAAAGATAGCGTGGATGGAGCCATTGCCTATTACAATCGATCGTTAAAGGCTGGTAATCGAGATCCTTACCTACAGGGAAATACTTATGATGCTTTAGGGCGGATCAGTTTTGACGACGCTCGTTTTGAAACCGCTGGAAAATATTTTGATAGTGCTTCCACAAGATATGAGGACAAGTCCAGAGAGCAGCGCGCCGTTTTAAAGAAGCGAGAGAACCTAGCAGACATTATTCTATACGAGAACAATCGCCGCAGTGCAGATAGCGTTTTGGGAATTCTAGCATTGAGCGACATTGAAAGAGAAAGCTACTACAGCAACTACATTGAAGAAATTAAGGCTCGCGAGGCACAACTAGCAGAACAGGCCGCCATTGAAGAGGCAAATCTTGCCCAACAAAAAACAGCACTCGCCACTGTGCAAACCAACAATGCTGTCAACAGAAATAGATTGGGACCACCTAGCGGCGCGGGAATTGATGATCTGGGACCTTCAAGCAGCACTAACAGCGGTTTCTACTTTTATATACCAGCGACCGTTGCTAGAGGTAAGTTGCAGTTCCGTGCGGTATGGGGAAATCGGGCGCTTAAGGACAATTGGAATCTTACCAGTTTGAGCAGCAATCTAATTGATGAAGCGACAGAAGGTAATGTGACCGCCATCAATAATTCAGTGGCTCCAGAATATCTCGCTTCCTATTACATCGACCAATTGCCGCAGGGACAAGTGGCATTGGACAGCATTGCAGACTCTCGTGATTTTGCCTACTACCAGCTGGGCGTACTTTATAAGGAGAAATTCAAACGCAATGATCTTGCTATTAACAGGTTTGAAAAGCTATTGACTTTTGAACCAGAAGAAAAATTATTGCTTCCTACGTTGTATAATCTATACCTGATGGGTCGCGATGGTTCAGGTGATGGAAATGATCTCGCTTTCGCGAAAGCGGAACAATACAAATCCACTATCATATCGCAATATCCTGAAACGAGATATGCGCAGATTCTTCAAAATCCTACCGGAACCTTTGACAATAGCGAGACTGCCGAAGGTGTTTATAACATAATCTTCAAACAGTACGAGCAAGAGAATTTTGCAACCGTGATTGAGCAGGCAAACAATCAGATCATTCGGTTTGCTGGTGATCCCATTATTCCTAAGCTGGAACTTTTAAAGACCTATGCTTCTGGTAGATTGTACGGTTTCCAGGCTTACAAAGATGGGCTGGATTTTATCGCCTTAAATTATCCTAGTAGCGAAGTAGGCCAAGAGGCCGCAACCCTAGCTGCAGATGCAGAAAAACTGGCTATACCCAGCGAGTTTGCTCCAGAGGAAAACAGCACTAATTTTAAGTTGGTTTATCAAATTGATGCAACAAACGACCAGCTTATCAGTGACCTAAAGACTGGTCTTGCTCAACCAATTGAATCATTGGGTAACAACATTAGCTATTCCATTGATGTATATACTCCAGAGCAATCACTACTGGTCATTCACGGTATGAACTCTAAGGAAAAAGCGGCGCAAGTAGCGACCTACCTTGATGATCCAGATAATAATGTGGAGTTACCATCAATGCCTGTAGCCATATCATCTGATAACTATAAAATTGTCCAGGTCTACAAAAGTTTAAATGATTACATGATCAAGACACTTTAATTACAACCCCTATGAAGTCCAACAAAGCAAACGAGATATTAGGAAATTCCCAAAATAGAATCGCAAAAGGTACCACCATCAAGGGTGATATCAACAGCGAGGCTGGTTTTAGAATCGATGGTGAAGTCATAGGAACACTCACCACACCTGCAAAAGTGGTCATAGGCAAAGACGGTAAAATCGATGGGACACTAGAATGTTCCAATGCAGATATTGAAGGAGCCTTTTCTGGCAATCTCAAAGTGAGCGGCTTGTTATCGCTAAAATCTTCAGCTCATATTGAAGGTGATGTTGTTACCAACAAACTTGCTGTAGAACCTGGAGCTACTTTCAACGCATCTTGTTCTATGAATAGCGGTGTCAAATCACTCAACGATAATGGCCAGCAGGGAAAATCCGCTTAGGGCTTATGCGATTTTTTCTGGGATTGCAATCCAGATGCTTGCAATCATAGGTGGACTGGCATGGCTGGGAACCTGGCTGGATGATCGCTATGGGTATGACAAACTCTTTACAGCAATAGGTGTTTTACTAGGTGTAGGCTTATCGCTTTATGTGGTTCTTATCCAGTTAAAACGCATTAATAAATATGAAGACAACAGTAAGTAACCTGTTGATTAATTAATCCCATTCTTAGTGAACTTCTACCTTAAATCATTTCTCTTTATCGCGATCATGGCTGTTGTTGGATTTTTCCTTCACGGTTATTTGCAAGCAGACCCTGTTTTTAATCTGGTGAAACTCTATGCCTTTTTAGGCATAGCAACTTTGCTGTCTGTTTCTGGGATGCATTATTTATACTCGCTGGTACCTAACCAGTTGGGATATGCTTTTCTAGTGACGGTCTTTGTAAAGTTCGGTGCAGCGCTACTGCTTTTTCCGCAATTGATAGGTGACGATCCAGATCTTTCCAGAGGTGAGATTCTATCCTTTCTTATTCCTTATTTTATCTTTTTGGGAGTTGAAACAGCACTGGTTGTCAAGTGGCTCAATAAGACCTAATTATACAATACAACCACCAGCCGTTGTGGATCAAAAAAAAGCCTTTTTCTTGCTAAGGTTAACATAGTTTTTTGTCATACATTTGCACCCGAATTAAAGGACCTAACTTTTTAAGGTGATTTACATGTTTAGAGCTTACTTAAAAACAGCTTTTTTTGCTTTGGTTTTTATCGCTTTCGCGAAAGCGAACGCCCAAGAACACCAACACCCATTAACTGAAGGTGAGAAAATCGTCTTTGATGAAGTTGATGGTGGAGAATATGGTGAAGGTGATGCCGTAAATACTAAAAACGAGGTCGAGAATTTTATAGCACACCACTTACAGGATTCTCATTACTTCACCCTTTTTGAAATTGCCGAAGAGCACTTTTTTGTAAGCCTTCCATTGCCTGTAATCCTTTGGGACAATGGTTTGCAAGTCTTTATGTCTTCAAAGTTTCATCACGGTGAAGAGATTGCAGAGGTAAATGGGAATTATTACCAACTATTCCACAGTAAGATCTACAAGGTCAATGGTCCTGAAGATTTCATACCACAGGAAAATCATCACCCAGATAATGCAAAGCCCTTTGACATTTCTATTACTAAAAACGTACTTGTCGCTCTACTGGTAGGTTTAATCATCTTCTTCATCTTTAGAGGTCTTGCTAAACAATACAAAACACGCTCTATTCCTAAAGGTTTTGGCCGTGTATTAGAACCATTGGTTATTTATGTACGTGACGAGATTGCTAAGCCTAACATTGGAGAGAAGAAATACAAGAAGTTTATAGGTTACTTACTTACCGTGTTCTTCTTTATCTGGATTGCCAACCTTTTGGGATTGACTCCGCTAGGAACGAACCTTACAGGTAATATAGCGGTAACCGTAAGTTTAGCATTGATTACTTACTTGATTACAACCTTTAGCGCTAATGCAGATTATTGGAAGCACATCTTCTGGATGCCAGGCGTTCATTGGATCATGAAAATATTCTTTATCCCAATCGAATTATTGGGAACCCTAACTAAGCCTTTTGCACTGCTTGTACGTTTGTATGCAAACATTACTGCTGGTCACGTTGTATTGTTCACATTATTAGGAGCAATCACCGTTGCAAAAACAGATATGGCAATAGGTGCTGGAGCAACAACAGGATTTGGGATATTCTATTTTGTCCTTGCCATCTTTATCACACTCATTGAATTACTAGTAGCTTTTCTACAAGCGTATATCTTCACCTTGTTATCTGCCTTATTTATTGGTATGGCGGTAGCAGAGCATGATCATCCAGAACATGCTCATGCAGAAGAAGACGATGTAGATGAAGTTAGAGAACGTTTTGTTTAATTTTTAAATTTTAGTTTATGGAAATCCCAACTATTGTAGGTGCAGGACTTATTGCAATCGGAGCTGGTATCGGTCTAGGACAGATCGGTGGAAAAGCAATGGAAGCAATTGCACGTCAGCCTGAGGCTGCCGGTAAAATCCAAACAGCGATGATTATCATCGCAGCACTTTTGGAAGGTTTTGCTTTTGCTGCACTTCTTCTAGGATAAGAAGAAGAGTAACAAAGCACAATTTAATTCACGGCCGTGCAACGGTTGGTTGTTAGGCCGTGATTATTAAAATTTAAAAAAACACCATTTAATCATGGAGCAATTAATTAATGATTTTTCGATAGGTCTATTCATCTGGCAGATCGTTATTTTCCTACTGATCGTTTTTCTTGTAGGGAAATTTGCATGGAAGCCTATTTTAGGAAGCCTAGACGAGCGTGAGCAAGGAATTGAAAATGCGTTGAAAGCAGCAGAGAATGCCAAAACTGAAATGGCAAACCTTGAAGCTTCCAATCAAGCAGCAGCACAACAAGCTCGTGAAGAGCGTGATGCTATGATGAAAGAAGCTCGTGAGATCAAAGAGCAAATGATTGCAGATGCATCTGGCGAGGCACAAGCCAAAGCTGACAAGATCATTGCAAACGCTCAAGCAGCAATAGAATCAGAAAAGAAAGTGGCGCTTGCAGATATCAAAGCACAGGTAGCAGAACTTTCTGTTCAAATCGCAGAGAAAGTTACCCGAAAGGAACTTTCTGAAAAAGATGCACAGCTTGCCCTTATTGACAAAATGCTAGCTGAAGCCAATATCTAGAAAACGATTATGAAACTTTCAAGAGCAGCATCCCGATACGCAAAAGCCATCCTCGATCTCGCTATAGAGAAAAAGGAAGCGGCTGCCGTGAATGATGAAATGAAATCTGTGCTCACGACCGTTCACGGTAATAAAGAGCTGCAGGATTTCTTGAAAAGCCCAGTGGTGAAGTCAGATCAAAAAAGAGGAGCTTTACGTCAGATTTTTAGCAAGGCTGGTGGCATCACGATGGGAGCCTTTGATTTGATCGTTGACAATCAACGTGCAGATATTCTAGGCGATATAGCTACAAAATACATCCTTCTTTTTGAAGAGATGAACAAACGCGAGGTTGCTACGGTAACTACAGCGGTAGAAATCACTCCAGAATTAGAAGCAAAAGTTCTTGCAAAGGCAAAAGAATTAGCAGGAACTGAGGTAACTCTTGAAAAGAAAATAGATCCTAGTATTGTAGGTGGGTTTATTCTAAGAGTTGGCGATAAAGAAATTAATGCCAGCGTGCACAGCACTTTGGGAGAATTGAGAAGAGAATTCGCTGGTAAGTAAGCTGGTGAAGTATCTCGCTTTCGCGAAAGCGATAACAACAATAACAATATAGGTCTTCAAAGACCGCAGCAATAGATTAAATAGAACAACATGGCAGAAGTAAATCCAGCAGAAGTATCTGCAATACTTAAGCAACAACTTTCAGGTTTTGATGCTACGGCATCGCTTGATGAAGTGGGAACCGTTCTTACCGTAGGTGATGGTATCGCACGTGTTTATGGTCTTTCAAACGCACAATATGGAGAACTTGTTTCCTTTGCGAGTGGTATGGAAGGTATCGTATTGAACCTTGAGGAAGATAACGTTGGTGTGGTACTTTTAGGTCCATCCATCGAGATCAAAGAAGGTGATACGGTTAAACGTACAGAACGCATTGCTTCCCTTAAAGTAGGTGAAGGAATCGTGGGTCGTGTAGTAAATACACTAGGACAACCTATCGATGGTAAAGGTGCTATTGAAGGTGATCTTTATGAGATGCCACTTGAGCGTAAAGCTCCTGGAGTTATCTATCGGGAGCCGGTAACTGAACCTATGCAAACTGGTATCAAATCTATTGATGCGATGATCCCTGTAGGTCGTGGCCAGCGTGAGTTGGTTATTGGTGACCGTCAAACAGGTAAGTCTACTGTTTGTATCGATACGATCATCAACCAAAAAGAATTTTACGATGCTGGCGAGCCAGTATATTGTATATATGTAGCTATAGGTCAAAAAGCATCTACGGTTGCATTGATCGCAAAGGTTCTTGAAGAAGCTGGAGCACTTGCTTATACTACTATTGTTGCTGCAAATGCATCAGATCCTGCACCTATGCAGGTTTATGCACCGTTTGCTGGAGCAGCGATTGGAGAATACTTCCGTGATACAGGTCGTCCTGCATTGATTGTTTATGATGACTTGTCTAAGCAAGCTGTTGCTTACCGTGAAGTTTCCCTTTTGTTACGTCGTCCACCAGGACGTGAGGCGTACCCAGGTGACGTTTTCTTCTTGCACTCAAGATTGTTGGAGCGTGCTGCAAAGGTGATCAATGATGATGCTATTGCTGCAGAGATGAATGACCTTCCTGAAAGTTTGAAGCCTATCGTTAAAGGTGGTGGATCACTTACTGCATTGCCTATTATCGAAACACAAGCAGGTGACGTTTCTGCTTATATTCCAACAAATGTAATCTCGATTACTGACGGTCAAATCTTCCTAGATGGTGACTTGTTTAACTCTGGTGTACGTCCAGCTATTAACGTAGGTATCTCGGTATCTCGTGTAGGTGGTAACGCACAGATCAAATCGATGAAGAAAGTTGCTGGTACCTTGAAACTGGATCAAGCGGCTTTCCGTGAACTGGAAGCTTTTGCAAAATTTGGTTCTGACCTAGATGCTGCTACATTAAGCGTTATTGAAAAAGGAAGAAGAAACGTGGAGATCTTGAAACAAGCTCAAAACAATCCTTATCCAGTAGAAAACCAAATCGCCATTATCTATGCAGGTTCTAAAAACCTTCTAAGAAACGTGCCGATTGAGAAAGTAAAAGAATTTGAAAGAGATTATCTAGAGCTTCTTAATGCTAAGCATCGAGGAACTTTGGATACGTTGAAAGCTGGTAAATTAACTGATGAAGTGATTGATACATTGACATCAGTTGCTAAGGATTTATCTTCTCGTTATTAAGAACATAGATTTTAGAGTATAGAATATGGAGATCCATATTCTATACTCCATACTCTAACCTCATAAACAAATGGCGAATCTTAAGGAAATACGTAATAGAATAACCTCAGTATCCTCTACGATGCAGATTACATCTGCTATGAAGATGGTGAGTGCCGCAAAGCTTAAAAAGGCACAAGATGCTATTACAGCAATGCGCCCGTATTCTGATAAGCTAACGGAATTGCTTCAAAACCTAAGCGCCTCAATGGAAGGCGATGCTGGTAGTAAGTACGCTGAACAACGTGAGGTAAAGAGAGCGCTAGTTGTTGCGATCACTTCCAATCGTGGTCTTGCTGGTGCTTTTAACTCCAATATTATCAAGGAGCTTATTCGCTTGAATAAGGAAGACTTGAATGGTGCAGCTGTGTCTTACATGACGATAGGTAAAAAAGCTAATGATTTTGCAAAGAAAGGGTCTACGATCCAATCCAACAAGAGTGACTTGTTTGACGATATCTCTTTTGAAAAGGTATCTGCTATTGCAGAAGAACTGATGGAGCTATTTGTAAATGGTGAATTTGACAAGATTGTTATTGTATACAATAGCTTTAAAAATGCTGCCACTCAAGAAGTAATGAGTGAAGACTTTTTGCCATTGAAGCCTCTAGCGCAAACTGAAGGAGAAGCACCTACAAATGCTACAGAATACATTTATGAGCCTTCAAAAGAAGAAATCATAGAGCAATTGATTCCTAAATCGCTTAAAATGCAACTCTACAAAGGAGTTCGTGATTCTTGGGCAAGTGAGCACGGTGCTCGTATGACTGCAATGCACAAAGCAACAGACAACGCAACCGAATTGAGAGATCAATTGAAACTGACTTACAATAAAGCACGTCAAGCAGCCATTACAAACGAGATCCTTGAGATCGTAGGTGGTGCAGAGGCTTTGAATAATTAAAAATAAACTTTTTGTTATGCTGACTCGATTCAGCATCTAAACGAAACAAAAAACCTTCTAGGAATTCTAGAAGGTTTTTTTATACATTGAAGTTTAGAAAAGTTCGCTTCGCGAAAGCGAAATGTTAAAAAGGCCTCACCTTCTTCCCCAAGAAATAAGAAGACATCAATAGGATCAATGCCACGACTGCACTCCATTGCTCGCCATCTGCTATAGTTATGTGGGCAATCGCTGCCAGTAGAATATTAAAAAACAAACCTGCGTACGCCCATTCTACAAGTACTCTATTCTTTCTTAGAAGAATGACTGCAACAGCAGAGAGTTTGGCAGCCGCTAATGGATAGATCACCCAAGTTGGAAACCCCAACTTCACAAACTCTGAGGCGACCTCAGCATTTTGAAAAATATAGAATCCCGCCGAAACAGTGAGCATGAGACATAATAATCCTGTGATAATCCAATAGGCGTATTTCATTAAGATCACTTTATTGGAACTTGCGCTCTATAAGTTCAAGGAATCGGTTCTCATAACTTTCTTTGCCTTCCCAGTTATTATAGTCCGGCTTGATCATAGTTTGAATAAAATTTTGAGCCTGATCATATGATGTGATCGTGTTGAGCTGCGATAAGACCCTATTAAAATCCTGACTATTTCCATTGAATAAATGCTTTTCAAAACCCATGCGGTCATTCATTCCTATTTTGAGCCCTTTATTTAGTTTTGAGTTAAGGGATTGTGGCTTGTCTGGATCTTTTAAATCTGACTTGCGCTCAAATACGGGCATAGTCTGGAAATCTGCCGTGAGCTGTTCTAGATCCGTTGTTTTTGAAGAACTAGGTTGCTTTGGCTGAGTTGCTTGCGATGAATCGTCAGGCATTTCTGTAATCATTTTATTGATTGTCGCAATTCCTGGTAAATCCATCTCTTCACGATCATCATCTTCTGGCACTTCAAGATCGTTTAAGCTGTTGGTAGTGAATGAATCTCTATATCTATTAGGCAATTTACCCGTGGATCTATAATCGCCCTCTTTAGATGAGTCTTGTTGTGGTGCTTGCGGCTCTTCTTCAGGCATTTCTGTAACCATTTTACTAATGGTAGAAATTCCTGGTAGATCCATGATTTCACGGTTGTCCTGTTCTGGAACAAAAAGGTCGCTAAGGTCGTTTGTAGAAAAGGTTTCTCTAGCTTCCTGTTGCGCCTCTTCCATGACTTGCTCCACATCATTTGCAACATTCTGGATATCCTTTTGAGCATCTTCAAATGCTAGATTCATCTTCTCTTGTACCTCACGATTGCCTGCGGTAGGTTTTATGTCAGAGAAGTGCTTTTCAGTAAATACCAGTACGGTAAGCTTTTCATATAAATCTTTGGCAATCGCTTGTAGTTCTTGCACATTATCCTTGTCCTTGATTTGTAATACTCGATGTGCGAGGCTAGTGAGGTCTGCGGCTATTTTCTTTTTCATAATGGGTTTCTATGCCGTGTGTTTCTTTGTATTTTTGGAATCCTAGCAGGAACAAACGGCATCCTGCTAGAGCCTGTAAATTACAAAATGTTTCTAGAAAATACGGTTAATCATGAAGAGCAATTCGGCTGGATCGAGGTCATTTGTGGGTCCATGTTTTCAGGAAAAACTGAGGAATTAATACGCAGGTTAAGGCGAGCTCAATTTGCCAACCAGAAGGTTGAAATCTTTAAGCCGGCTATCGATATAAGGTATGATGAAGAGAAAGTAGTCTCTCATGATTCTAACGAAATTCACTCTACACCAGTACCTGCAGCGGCTAACATCCCATTGCTAGCAACAGGCTGCCAGGTTGTAGGAATAGATGAAGCCCAGTTTTTTGATGATGAAATTGTTGCCGTTTGTAATAACCTCGCTAATCGTGGTATAAGAGTCATTGTAGCAGGTCTGGATATGGATTTTAAAGGCAACCCTTTTGGTCCCATGCCTGCCCTTATGGCAACAGCAGAATATGTTACTAAAGTCCATGCCGTATGCACGCGCACAGGCAATCTCGCACAATACAGCTACCGTAAGTCAAATGATGAAAGTGTGGTCGTCCTGGGTGAACATCAGGAATATGAACCTTTAAGTCGCGGCGCCTACTACAAAGCGATGCTTACAAGTAAGGTAAAAGATATCGCCGTGAATGACGCTCAAGAAATAAAGAATAAAACCGGCTCCTAAATGGCACTTACAGGCACTAGACTTGAAGTTGACCTAACCGCACTCGCGCATAATTTTCAATATTTAAAATCTAAAATTCCAGAGGACACGCTATTTATGAGCGTTGTCAAAGCAAATGCTTATGGCCATGGCGTTGTTCCAGTTGCCCAGAAGCTTCAAGAGTTGGGAACGGATTATTTTGCCGTTGCCTATGTGGAAGAAGGCGTTGTGCTACGTGATGCTGGAATTACAAAACCTATTTTGGTTTTACATGCACAACAACATACGTTACAGACTTGCATAGATCGTTGCTTGGAACCGGTAATTTATAGTGTGGAGATGCTGGAAGCCTTTATCGCTTTCGCGAAAGCGAACTCCCAAAAATCATATCCCATCCATCTAGAGTTCAACACAGGAATGAACCGTTTAGGTATAGACCCTAACGACGTGCCAAAATGCATAGAATTACTAAACGGTACAGCAGTTGTCAAAGTACGTGGCCTACAGTCTCACCTAGCTGCGAGTGAGGATTTAAATGAGAGGGATTTCACAATGGGTCAGATCAAAAGTTTTGAGCATCTATCAAATCAATTTGAAGAACTTTTGGGTTACAAATGCTTACGTCATACAGATAACACAAGTGGAATTCTCAATTATAACGACGGCCATTATAATATGGTGCGTTCTGGAATAGGGCTTTATGGTTATGGAAATGATCTAAAATTTGATGCTGATTTGCGCCCAATAGGGTCACTCAAATCAAACATTTCACAAATAAGGCATATCAAAAAAGGTGAAAGTGTGAGCTACAATCGCAGTCATATAGCAGAAACAGATATGGATTATGCCGTTATACCGTTAGGTCATGGTGATGGTATCAACCGCATATATGGTTATGGGAAGTCCAGCGTTAGGGTCAACGGGAAATGGGCGCCTGCGTTGGGAATTATATGCATGGACATGTTTATGATTGACATTACAGGCATTGATTGCAAAATTGGTGATGAGGTGGTTCTATTTGATAAAGACCATCCAGCCAGAGATATGGCAGAAAAAGCCGGTACGATCTCTTATGAATTATTGACCGGTATTCAGAATAGGGTGCCACGTTATTATATGGGATAACTACAGCGATTATTTCTTACAGATTATCTAATAGCAGCTACATTCTTACAATTATGTTTTCTTAAATATCTGTTAATGAATTATTTTTAGCAGCTTAACCATTAAACCAAATTAATTATGCTTAAAGAATTTAAGAATTTTATCATGACAGGTAACGTCATCGATCTAGCGGTAGCTGTATTGCTTGCCGGTGCTACAGCACTTGTAGTAAACGGATTTGTGAAGTTGATCATGATGCCTATTGTAGGGCACTTTACAGGTGGTACAGATTTCTCTGAGTTCAAGGTTGTATTGAGCGAGGCCGTAGTTGCTGCTGACGGTACTGTTGAAGTTGCAGAAAACGCTATTCTTTATGGAGAATGGATCAACACGATTATCAACTTGATCATTGTAGGATTTGTACTATTTATGATCGTTCGTGCCTACAACAAAACCAAGAAAAAAGAGGAGCCTGCTCCTGCAGCTCCAAAAGGTCCAACTCAAGAAGAGCTACTTGTAGAAATTAGAGATGCGATTAGAGCAAAAAACTAATCCCATATTCCTATCATAGTTTAAAAGCCGTTTCTTCCAGAAGCGGCTTTTTCGATTCTTAAAAACCGTAACTATTGGGTTTATAAATCATTGACACTTACATTTGCGAACTTAAATTTTGAACTAATGAAAATAGCTGTTGTAGGCGTTACTGGCATGGTAGGTCAGGTGATGCTCAAAGTTCTTGAAGAACGTAATCTTGATATAACTGAGTTGATCCCAGTAGCTTCAGAAAAATCTGTTGGTACTGAAGTATCTTTCAAAGGCAAATCCTATAAGGTTGTAAGCATGCAGGATGCCATTGATATGAAGCCAGCAATTGCTTTATTTTCTGCTGGTGGTGGCGTGAGTCTAGAACATGCTCCCAAATTTGCTGCGGTAGGTACAACAGTAATTGATAATTCCAGCGCATGGCGCATGGATGCCGAAAAAAGATTGGTCGTTCCAGAAATCAATGCAGACCAGCTTACTGTAACTGACAAAATTATTGCAAATCCTAACTGCTCCACGATACAGTTAGTAATGGCACTTGCACCTCTTCACAAAAAATATGGGATAAAAAGACTGGTGATCTCAACCTATCAATCCATAACCGGTACTGGTGTTAAGGCTGTCAAGCAATTAGAAAATGAATATACTGACACTAAAGGCGAGATGGCATATCCATACCAGATCCACAGGAATGCATTGCCTCATTGTGATGTCTTTGAAGAAAATGGATACACTAAAGAGGAGCTCAAATTAGTTCGTGAGACTCAAAAAATATTAGACGATAAGACCATAGCAGTTACTGCAACCGCTGTTAGAATTCCTGTTGTTGGTGGACATTCAGAGTCTGTGAATGTAGAGTTCCACAATGACTTTACAGAGTCTGAAGTACGTGCGATACTTGCAGATACGGATGGCGTAACCGTTCAAGACAATACAGATGTGAACTTGTACCCTATGCCACTCATGGCTCATGGGAAAGATGACGTTTTTGTGGGTCGTATAAGAAGAGATCATTCTGCGGCAAATGCCCTTAACATGTGGATCGTGTCTGACAACTTGAGAAAAGGTGCTGCTACTAATGCGGTGCAGATAGCCGAGTATTTGATCAAAAACAAACTCGTTAAAGCCTAATTGCGAGCCCTGCAGTCGGATTTTCTCTACATTTATAACTTTAGAGAATTTCTTATGAATAGATTATTACTTCTAAGCCTATCTGTCTTATTCACTTTAAGTTCACAGGCACAATTTTGGAATGAGGTAGATTCTGATTTTCCGACAGAATCTACCGGTATTTCTAGATTTACCATCGTGGATGAAAATGTAGCTTGGGGAATAGGCTACAATGGTATCAATCCCAATAACAACATCCAGCAGTTTTCAAGAACGACTGATGCTGGTCTTACTTGGAATGCGGGTATCATAGCTGTCGGCAATACGAATCTTGGCATAGGCGATATCGCTGCCATCGATGATCAGGTTGCTTTTATAGCGGTTTATCCTAGAATTGCAGACCAACAAGGCGGCATTTGGAAAACCGAAGATGGCGGCGCTTCTTGGAATAAAGCCAGCCAGACTGCATTTTCTTCAGCGAACAGTTTTGCCAATACCATCCATTTTTTTGATGCCAATAACGGTGTAGTAACAGGTGATCCAATCAATGGCAATTGGGAAATCTATATTACAACTGATGGCGGTACAAATTTTACACAAGTGGCCACTGCAAACATACCTGCACCACAAAATAATGAAACTGGTTACCTCGCCCAAAATACAGCATCAGGAGATTCCATATGGTTTACGACAAGTGCTGGAAGAGTGTTTCACTCGGCAAATCGTGGATTGAATTGGAATGTATATCAGTCGCCCATAAGTGATTTTGGCGGTGAGGATATATCTGGAGATCTCAGTTTTGCAAATGGCTCAAAGGGGATTTTACAGACAAATGCTGGCGCTATCTACAGCACTACGAACTCTGGTCAAACCTGGACAGAGATTGTGACAAGCGGTACTGCTGGTCCCTATGGCGATAATATTGCATACATACCGTCCAGCAGTTTGATAGTCAGTGTGGGTTCTGATCCTAATTTTCAAGGTAGTTCTTACTCAACTAACGACGGTTTGACCTGGACAAATATTGACAATGTGCAGCATGTTGACGTTGCATTTTTGAACCAGAACACTGGCTACAGCGGCGGTTTTACAAATAATGAAGATACATCTGGTGTATTTAAATATGCCGGTGATGTGCTTAGTGCTGGTGATGAGTTCGCTTTCGCGAAAGCGATATCCCTTTATCCCAACCCAACTAAAAACCAGATTCACATCTATGGAGCAGGCGTCATTAACAAGGTGGAATTGTTTAACTTAAGCGGCCAAAGCCTCAGGGTTTTCCAGCCATTAAACGATTTATCACTTGACGATTTACCAACTGGCACCTATCTTTTGAAAATCACGACACCACAGGGAAGTGAATCGCTTCCAGTACTTAAAAATTGATTATGAAAACAAAGAATATTTATGTAGCAGCGCTAGGTTTTCTGGCTCTTGCAGCTTGTAAGGATGAAAAAAATGAAGAAACGGCTATGGCGATGACCTATCCAGAAACTAAGAAGGTTGACACAACTGATGTTTATTTTGGCAATGAAGTCGCAGATCCATACCGTTGGTTAGAAGATGACCGCAGTGCAGAAACCGGTGAATGGGTCAAAGCCCAAAATAAGGTGACTCAAGACTATCTGTCCCAGATCCCGTACCGTGATAAAATCAACAAACGCCTCACGGAATTATGGAATTATGAAAAAATAGGCGCTCCATTCATTGAAGGTGACTACGCTTATTACTCAAAGAATGACGGCTTGCAAAATCAATCTGTCCTTTACAGATATGAGAAAAATGCAGACCCATCTACTGCTACAGTGTTCTTGGATCCCAACACATTTGCTGCTGACGGCACTATATCATTAGGCGGCCTTAGTTTTACAGAAGATGGTTCAAAACTAGCCTACTCTATTTCTACCGGTGGTAGCGACTGGCGCAAGATCATTGTTATGGACTCAGCTTCTAAAGAAATTATAGGTGACACTATTCAGGATGTGAAGTTCTCTGGCCTTTCCTGGTATAAGGATGAAGGCATCTATTACTCTAGTTATGATAAGCCTAAGGGCAGCGAGCTCAGCGCCATGACAGATCAACACAAGTTGTATTATCACAAACTGGGAACGCCACAAAGTTCTGATAAGATCATTTTTGGCGGTACTCCAGATCAAAAATATAGATACATAGGCGGTAACGTGACTGACGACCAGCGGTTATTAATCATATCTGCCAGTACGAGTACCAATGGCGGCAAATTGTTCATGAAACGATTGGATCAACCCAATGCTCCGTTAGTGACGATCTTGGATAATTTCGATACCAACAGTTATGTACTTCACAATGAAGGTGATTTGTTATGGCTGGTAACCGACTATAATGCTCCCAATAAACGTGTGGTTACAACAAATATCTCTAATCCAACACCAGACAACTGGGTTGATCTTATTCCAGAAACAGAGAATGTGCTTTCTCCATCAACTGGTGGTGGTTACATCTTTGCAGAATATATGGTTGATGCTGTATCGCAAATCAAACAGTTCAATCTTGATGGAACGTTAGTGCGTGATGTAGAATTACCTGGAGTTGGTAATGTGGGCGGTTTTGGCGCAAAGGATGAAGACAAGACACTTTATTACTCCTTCACAAATTACGTGACCCCTGGAAGTACGTATCTCTACAATATAGAAAAAGGAACCTCTGAATTATACCGCAAGCCAGATATCAAGTTTGATCCAGATAACTACGAGAGTAAGCAGGTTTTCTATAATTCAAAAGATGGCACCCAGATCCCGATGATCATTTCCTATAAAAAAGGAATGAAGCAAGATGGTACCAACCCAACTATTCTTTACGGTTATGGAGGTTTTAATATCTCGCTTAATCCAGGATTCTCTGTTTCCAGAGCTGCATGGATGGAAATGGGTGGCGTCTATGCGGTAGCCAACCTGCGTGGTGGTGGAGAATATGGTAAAAAATGGCATGATGCAGGAACTAAAATGCAGAAGCAAAATGTTTTTGACGACTTTATTGCTGCCGCAGAATATCTCAAAAAAGAAAAGTACACCTCAACAGAAAAGCTGGCGATTCAAGGTGGATCCAATGGTGGTTTGTTAGTTGGCGCTACCATGACACAACGGCCAGACCTTGCTGCCGTCGCTATACCTCAAGTAGGTGTTCTTGATATGTTGCGCTACAACAAATTTACAGCTGGTGCTGGTTGGGCATACGACTATGGAACAGCAGAGGATAATACCGAAATGTTCAATTACTTAAAGAATTATTCTCCGCTACATAACATCAAGGAAGGAACCAATTATCCAGCAACTTTAGTTACAACTGGTGACCATGATGATCGCGTTGTACCTGCACATTCCTTTAAGTTTGCGGCAGAGCTTCAATCCAAACAAGCTGGTGACAAACCAACATTAATCCGCATTGAAACTGATGCTGGTCATGGTGCTGGAAAACCTACCAGCAAAATCATTGAAGAACAAACTGATATTTATGGATTTACTCTTTATAATATGGGTTACAAAGAATTACCGCAGCCTGTTAGTGATGTGAAAATGTAATTTAAGGATAGTATTTCTCTTAAACCGCCATCTAAGAAGATGGCGGTTTTTTTATGTGCGTTTCAATTGGACTCACTCAATGGTCAGTACCTTTGTTAGATGCTGCAGTTGACTGATATAAATTTCGCTTTCGCGAAAGCGAGAACTCTCAAAGACATCTCTCTTGAATTAGAGCAAGGCTGCATTGCAGCGGTTATGGGCGAAAGCGGCTGCGGTAAAAGCACGCTGCTCAATCTGATCTACGGGTTGCTTGAACAAGATTCTGGGACTGTTACATGGAATGATGAAGAACTCCTAGGCGCAGACCATCATCTTGTTCCAGGACATCCCATGATGAAGTATGTGCCTCAAGAATTTGATTTGATGCCCTACACTACTGTGTTTGAAAACGTAGGCGAACATTTATCGATTCAATTAGATGATCGTAGTCAAACCATACAGCAACTACTACGAGTAGTAGAAATGGAGTCCTTTTCAGATCGCAAGGTCAAGACATTGTCTGGAGGTCAAAAACAGCGTGTGGCAATTGCCAAAGCTTTGGCGCAACAACCCAAGCTCCTTCTATTGGACGAGCCTTTTAGCCATGTCGATAATTTTAGAAAAAACAATTTAAGGCGTCAGCTTTTCAAGTATTTGAGAGAAGAAAATATCAGTTGTCTCATTGCCACTCATGATCGTGGTGACGTTCTTTCTTTCACTGATGAAACTATTGTGATGAAAGCTGGTGAGATTGTAGATCATAGACCAACAATAGAGATTTACAACAAACCTAAAGACTTTTACGTAGCATCACTATTTGATGACATAAACGTAGTTGGGGCTGGATTTTTTAATAATGATCAAGAGATGTTATTTTATCCACATCAATTAATGATCGCAGATTCTGGAGTACCAGCAGTTGTAAAGAATTCCTACTTTAAAGGTGATTATTATTTATTAAAGTGTGAAGCAAAGAATCAAATGTTCTGGGTCAATTCAGCCGATTTTGTGCCAGTTTCCTCCAACGTATTTCTCGCAAGGTTTTAATTTTTACGTTTCAGCATCTTGATTCTACAACTGGGTAGGTTCAAATTTATTTAGGTGTTATTCCACCTCATGTTTGTCTCATCAAACCGACAATCATGAAAGCTCTTCTTCTTTTTCTCCTTCTTTTCTCGTCTATTTCCTCAGCACAAACAAAAATATCGGGAACCATTACAGATTCTAAAAACCAGCCTTTAATGGGCGTGAATGTTTATCTGGAAGGTACTTATGATGGAGCTATGTCTGATGTGGATGGCAAATTCGTATTTACAACTTCAGAAACTGGCCCTGTAATTCTTATTGCCAGCTTTATAGGATATGAAGAATTTAGAAGAGAGACTTCCGTAGCTACTTTAAGTAAGGTTGCAATCTCTTTGAGAGAAAGCATGAACGCATTGAATACTGTAGTTTTAAGTGCTGGTAGTTTTAGCGCCGGAGATAGTTCAAAGGCTAGCGTTCTTAAACCTTTGGATATCGTTACTACAGCTGGAGCAGCTGGTGACTTTCTGGGAGCATTGCAAACCTTACCTGGTACAACGGCAAACCCAGATGATGGACGCTTGTTCGTTCGCGGCGGTACAGCAGATGAAACCCAAATCTTCGTAGATGGAAACAGAGTATTTAGTCCTTACACACCATCTACCGGTAACATTCCTACTAGAGGACGCTTTTCGCCGTTTCTTTTTGACGGTATCACTTTTTCCACTGGTGGCTACAGCGCAGAATATGGTGATGCGCTTTCATCAGTTTTACTGCTCAACACCACCAACTTTCCCATAGAAGAAAAGACTGAAGTGCAGTTAATGACCGTTGGCGTTGGGGCAGGAAACACCCAAATATGGGAAGAGAACAGTTTGAGCGTGAATGCTACTTACATCAATCTCGCACCGTACAATGAAATCATACCCCAAAACAATCAGTTTATAGATCCATTTCAAAGCGCCAGCGGTGAAGCTGTCTACAGACATAAAACAAATAAGGGCTTGTTTAAAGCCTATGGTGCTTTTTCATATAGTGATTTTAGTTTGATTCAAGAAGATATCAATGTAGAGGACGGTTTCTTCTTCGGACTGCGCAATCGCAATTATTATGGTAACCTCAACTACACAGGCGAGCTTTCTGAAAGCTGGGAAATTCAATCAGGCGTCAGTCTTTCAAAGGATCATACTGATTTGAATTTGACAACAACTAAAATTGACAATTCCGAAACTGCAGTGAATGGTAAAGTCAAAGTCTCAAAGCGATATAATAATTACTTTAAGATGCACTACGGTGCAGAACAGTTTGTCATCGATAGTAAAGAGAGTATCCTATTTGAACAGGAAAACTTCAATAATACCATAAGTCAATACAATACTGGAGCATTTGTCGAATCAGAATTATTTGCTTCAAAAGATCTGGCATTCAAAATAGGCGGCCGTGCAGACTACTATAATACAACACAGCAAATTAGATTTTCTCCTAGATTGAGCGCGGCGATAAGCATAAGCGACAACACGCAGATCTCTGCAGCTTACGGAATGTTTCATCAGCAAATCGATAACAGTATTCTTCAATACGATTCCAGCCTTGAAACCGAAAAAGCAGAACATTTTATACTCAACTTTTTACATAAAAAGAACAATAGAATGTTACGGGCAGAAGCTTACTACAAAAAATACGATAACCTATTGACCTACGACACCAGCAGGCCAGCATTCAACTCAAATTATGAAAACGGTGGTGATGGATACGCTACAGGTCTCGATATTTTCTGGAGAGACGAGCAGTCCATAAAAAATCTAGAGTATTGGGTGAGCTATTCCTTCCTAGATACTGAAAGATTGTATAGAAACTATCCACAAACCGCAACACCTCAATTTGCAACTGATCATAACCTAAGTATCGTGACAAAATACTGGGTAGATGACCTACAATCACAGATAGGGTTCACATACAATTATGCCAGCGGCAGACCTTTTACCAATGCAAACCAAGAAGGGTTTTTGAACGATAAGACCACAGATTTTCAGAGTTTGGATTTCAATTGGGCCTATCTGCTAGACGATAGTAAGATCCTTTATTTATCTGTGAGCAATGTGATGGGTCGAGATAACATTTTTGGCTATCAATACAGCAATGCACCAGACGTTCAGGGTCAGTTTGATAGAAGAGCTATAGGGCAGGCAGCAGACCGCTTCATTTTTGTCGGTTTCTTTTGGACCATTGGCGGCAGTGATAATCAGCTGGACAATTTATAATACAGTTCAGATATGCAAAATGACAGTTGGGATTGTTCCGCTTTCGCGAAAGCGAGATTACCTAGACATTTGAACTAAACAAACTAAAATTCAATCTATTATGAAAGCTCTAACCACTACTCTACTTCTATTCATCGCAACATTTTGTATGGCACAGTCCAATTATGAAAAAGCCATGACTAAAGGTTTAGAAACCATGCAAACCGATTTGAACGCGGCAGGGCAGCAGTTTGAACGCATCACGGCAGCAGAAAAAGAAAATTGGCTGCCGCCATATTACGCTGCTCTCGCGTACGTCAATAGTTCGTGGGGTCAAAATCCAAAAGAACAGACGCTGGCATCAATGAAAAAAGCTCAAGAGTTCATCAACAAAACTGAATCGCTTTCATTAAACAATCCTGAAATCATGGTGCTGCAAGGATTACTCAATACCTGTTACATCCAGTATGACAGTAGTATTTACGGCATGAAGCTCTCTGGATCAACCACTGCAATTTATGAAAAAGCTCTAGCCATGGCTCCTAAAAATCCTAGAGTCGTGAGCAGTCGTGCAAAGTGGTTGATGGGTAGCGCTCGATTTTTTGGCAAAGATGTGACACCATACTGCGGTCAATTGGAAACTGCCATAAGCTTATTTAAGCAGGAGAAAGCTGATGGTTTTATGCCTTCTTGGGGATTAGAAGGTGCTGCAAAAGCACAGCAGGATTGTAAATAAAAAAAGCGCCACATCAAATTGACCTGGCGCTTACTATTTATTGAATTAAAGAACTAGTCTTCTAGCGGTTTCATGACAAAGGTGTCCATGAAAGCTGTTGTGTAATCACCTTTTACATAAGCAGGCTCATCCATTAGTTGTCTATGGAAAGGAATGGTTGTTTTCACACCTTCTATGACAAACTCATCTAGAGCACGCTTCATTTTATCAATCGCTTCTTGTCTTGTACGCGCGGTAGTAATCAATTTTGCGATCATACTATCATAGTTAGGCGGTATGGAATAACCCGCATAAACGTGCGTGTCAAGTCTTACTCCATGACCACCTGGGGCATGTAGTGTGGTGATCTTTCCTGGAGAAGGTCTAAAGCCATTATAAGGATCCTCTGCATTTATGCGGCACTCAATAGAGTGCAATGCTGGCTCATAATTCTTACCAGAAATCTTTACACCACTAGCAACAAGTATTTGCTCGCGTATGAGGTCAAAGTCAATCACCTGTTCCGTTATAGGGTGCTCTACCTGAATACGAGTATTCATTTCCATGAAGTAGAAATTGCGGTGCTTATCTACAAGAAATTCGACCGTTCCTGCTCCTTCATAGGCAATATATTCTGCTGCTCTAACGGCCGCTTCACCCATTTCCTTACGTAACTTTTTAGTCATGAAAGGTGATGGAACTTCCTCAGTAAGCTTCTGGTGACGTCGTTGTACACTACAGTCACGTTCACTTAAATGACATGCTTTACCATAGCTATCTCCTACAATCTGGATTTCAATATGACGTGGCTCTTCAATGAGTTTTTCCATGTACATATCATCATTGCCAAAGGCGGCTTTACTTTCCTGGCGGGCACTTTCCCATGCGGTAAGTAATTTATCTTCAGACCAGACAGCTCTCATCCCTTTACCACCACCACCAGCGGTAGCTTTAAGCATAACTGGATAGCCGGTTTCCAATGCTACCTTTTTACAGGTTTCAAAATCTGGAATAATTCCTTCTGATCCTGGTACGCAAGGAACTCCTGCTGCTTTCATGGTAGCTTTGGCAGTTGCCTTATCTCCCATTTTTGCAATCATCTCTGGACCTGCTCCTATAAATTTAATCTTGTGCTCCTCACAGATGCGAGAAAAGTCTGCATTCTCAGATAAAAAACCGTACCCTGGATGTATTGCATCTGCATTAGTAATTTCTGCAGCGCTAATGATATTTGACATTTTGAGGTAGGACAGGTTGCTGGGTGGTGGCCCAATACAAACGGCCTCGTCTGCAAATTTCACGTGAAGGCTATCAGCATCTGCTGTAGAATAAACCGCAACGGTTTTGATACCCATTTCTTTACAGGTACGAATAACACGCAATGCGATCTCACCACGATTTGCAATCAATATTTTTTTAAACATAATGTTTGTTTTTAGTGAGTGTGTTTATGGAGATATCGCTTTCGCGAAAGCGTCATCACCACAACATTTACGATCTAATCTAGCTTAGAACTAGGAAGGATCTACTAAAAATAATGGCTGGTCAAATTCTACAGGAGACATATCGTCGATAAGAACCTTAACGATAGTTCCAGAAACCTCGCTTTCAATCTCGTTGAAAAGTTTCATCGCCTCAATAATACATAGAGTATCGCCTACCTTGACGCTATCGCCTACCTCAACAAAAGTGTCCTTCTCTGGTGATGGCTTTCTATAGAAAGTTCCAATAATTGGAGATTTAACCGTGATGTATTTATCATCTCCAGCAGATTGCGCAGCGGCTGATGCAGTCCCTTCACCTGATGCAGATGGTGCCGCAGCAGCTGCAGCGGCTGGTGCAGGTGCCGGAGCAGCTTGAGCCATTGGCTGTTGCATGTAGGTAATATTAGGCTCGTCAGATCCCGTTTTGATCGTGATCTTAATATCATCCATTTCAAGCTTTACCTCGCTAGCGCCAGATTTTGCTACGAATTTGATGAGGTTTTGTATTTCCTTAAGTTCCATAGGGTTAATGGTTATTATTAATTAGTATTGTAAGCCCATTTTAAAAGAATAGATCCCCAAGTAAATCCACCACCAAAGGCAGCAAAAACAAGAGTATCTCCTTTTTTGAGTTGTTTTTCGTAATCGTTTAGGCAAAGCGGTAAAGTAGCACTGGTCGTATTACCGTACTTGTGAATATTGATCATCACCTGATCGTCAGGAAGGTTGACGCGCTTTGCGGTCGCATCTATAATACGCTTATTTGCCTGATGTGGTACCAGCCAGTCTATATCCTCATTAGTGAGGTTGTTTCTTTTCACAATCTGTTCTGAAACATCTGCCATATTAGAAACCGCGTGCTTGAAAACATTCTTTCCATCTTGATACACAAAGTGTTGTTTGTTTTTTACCGTCTCCTGACTCGCGGGTAATAATGAACCGCCAGCCTCAATGCGCAAGAAATCCCTACCAGATCCATCTGATCTCAAAATTTCATCTTGCAAGCCTAATCCTTCATTATTAGGCTCAAACAAAACCGCGCCACCTCCATCTCCAAAGATGATACACGTAGCGCGGTCTTTATAATCAATAATGCTGGACATTTTATCTGCTCCTATAAGCAGTACTTTTTTATATCTTCCTGACTCCACATAAGCAGCTGCGGTACTCATACCGTATAAAAAACCAGAGCAAGCAGCCATCAAATCGTATGAAAAAGCATTGTTTGCACCTATTTCAGTAGCAACATACGCTGCTGTTGACGCAACAGGTAAATCTGGAGTTACTGTCGCAACAATGACTAAATCAATTGTGGAAGGGTCTGTATTGGATTTTTCCAATAAATCCTGAGCGGCCATTATGGCTAAGTAAGATGTTCCTTTGTCAGGATCTTTAAGTATACGTCGCTCCTTTATACCTGTGCGAGTGGTAATCCACTCATCATTAGTTTCTACCAGAGTTTCCAATATGGAGTTGGTAAGTCTATATTCAGGGACATAAGCGCCTACGGCAGTTATGGCCGCTTTCATATCTATCATACCTCGATTTCTAGAAGGATTGCTTCAACTTTGAAAGCTACTAAAAAACAACAAAAAATGACACGTTTTCTCTCAAAAACGTGTCATTTTTTGTGAATATCGTTAAAATACTGTCTGAAAGCAGTGTAACCTAAGGTTTTAGATTATGCTTCTGCTACTTCAGTTTTGTCTATAAGAACATTACCTCTGTAGTACAATTTACCTTCATGCCAGTGTGCACGGTGATATAGGTGAGCCTCACCAGTTGTGCTATCAGTTGCTATTTGAGGTACTGAAGCTTTGTAGTGCGTTCTTCTTTTGTCTCTTCTCGTTTTCGAGATTTTTCTCTTAGGATGCGCCATGGCTATTAATTATTATCCGTTTTTAATTTCTTTAATGCGTCCCATCTGGGATCAGTGTCAATTCCATCTTCTATTTCATCTGAACTTGACAGTTTCAATTCTTCCAATTTATCCAGAACATCTGATTCTAAAGAACCATCCTCCAACCCTGGATGTGTTTTTTTAAGCGGTATGGATAAGGCAACCATTTCATAAAGATATTGAGCAACATTAAGCTCATACTCTCCATGAGGCAAGATCAATATATCTTCATTTTCATCATTAAACCTGTCTCCAAATTTCACTACAATATCCATCATAGCCTCGACTGGCATATCAAAAGGCTCATTAGTAACATCACAATTAACATTGACGCTACCAGACCCTAATAGATGAAGATCCATTAAAGTTGATCTTTTGTCTAATTCAACGTTAGCAATTACTGCTGCTGAATTAAACTCATCATATCCAAAACTTTCAAAAAACTCATTATCAAGCTCAAAGGAAAACTCATGCTTACCTTGCTTAAGTCCAGCAAAGGCTATTTTGAATTCTTTGAGTTCCATAATATTCTCTTTCAAAGAGCGGGCAAAGATAATAAAAGTTATTAAAACGCCTTGTTAATATTCTCTACGTTTTCTTGCTTGAGATTTCAATGGATTTGAAGTCAATTTATCGTAGCTTTTTCTTTTGCGATAAATAGCCACTGCTGCATGAATAGCAGCTATCATTGAACTTGGATTTGCCTCGTTCTTACCAGCGATATCAAAGCCTGTCCCGTGGTCTGGACTAGTTCTCACATGGCTGAGCCCAGCAGTATAATTAACACCAGAACCGAAGCTCAAGGTTTTAAATGGAATAAGTCCTTGATCATGATAGCTAGCTAGGATGGCGTCAAAGTTTTTGTAATTCCCACTTCCAAAAAACGCATCTGCTGCATAAGGTCCAAAAATTATATTACCATCTTCCCGTAAATCTTCCAAAGCTGGAATCAGTTTTTCTTGATCATCAGTTCCTATAACGCCATTATCTCCTACGTGTGGGTTAATCCCTAAAACAGCAATCTTTGGCTTTGTGATACCAAAATCTCTTTTCAAAGACTTCTTGATTGTACCGATTTTGGTTTTGATAAGTTTACCAGTTATTTGATTTGACACCTCGCTGATAGGCACATGGTCTGTTATAAGTCCAACTCTCAGACTTTCAGAAATCATAAACATCAAGCTCTCGCCCTCTAGTTCTTGATTTAAGAAGTCAGTATGGCCAGGAAAATTAAAATCCTGAGACTGTATAGCTTCCTTATGAATGGGCGCTGTAACTAATACGCTGATTTTATCATCTTTCAACGCCAGGACTGCGGCTCGCAAGCTTTTAATAGCGATCTCGCCAGCTTTTGGGCTTACTGTTCCCCATTCCACTTTAAAGTCATCCTCCAATAACCGAACAACATTTATTTTACCAATAACAATGTTATCTAAGGATTTGATTCCGTGAATTTTGTTTGATAAACTAAACTCTTTCAAATAGAACGAAAAAAGTCTAGTGCTCGCAAAAATCACTGGTGTGTACATCTCAAGCATCATCGGATCCTCAAATGCCTTCAACACGATCTCGCCACCTACCCCATTGGGGTCTCCGATGCTTATTCCTACCTTGATGTTCTTTTGTTTATCCATGAATGAAGCGATTTTTCGCTGTATTTTTGAAAGTCTAAAAATAACGGTTTTCAACTACTTATGTTCACAGGAATCATAGAGTCTACTTCAAAAATCATTGCTATTGAGAAAGATCAGTCTAATATTCATTTTACTCTAGAGAACAAACTGGCTGCTGAGTTCAAAGTCGATCAAAGTGTTAGCCACGATGGTGTATGCCTAACTGTTGTTGAACTTAATGGAAATCAATATAAGGTAACCGCAATTAAAGAAACATTGGAGAAAACGAACCTCAGCACTTGGAAAGCTGGAGGCTTAGTGAATATGGAACGAGCCATGTTGATGAATGCCCGATTAGATGGACATATAGTTCAAGGCCATGTGGACCAAATAGCTACATGCATTGAGAAAAGTCAACAAGATGGTTCTTGGGTGTTTAGCTTTAGATATAATCCTGACTCCAACAATGTGACCATTGAAAAAGGTAGTATTTGTATTAACGGTGTTAGTTTAACCGTTGTTAACTCAAAAACAGATTCCTTTTCAGTAGCTATAATTCCTTATACCTATGAACATACTGGTTTTAAATATCTTCAGGTGGATGACAAGGTAAATTTAGAATTTGATGTAATAGGGAAGTATGTGAAGAGACTTATGTCTCTTTAATCTGCTTTTTGCATTTTCTTTTTGAGAGTGTGAAAATGATATACCCCAATAATAATTGCTGCTATTATCAATATCCAAATAGATCCATCGATAGGTACTTGATCACCAACTGGCGGTGCTGGACCCATTTTAGGCACTGGCGGTGCGCTTGCAGATCCCTGCATAAGCAAAGCCATGAACATAGAGTAGAGTTGTAGGGGCATGAAATAGATAACTAGTAGCAAAAGTAGGGCGTTCTGTTAGTTAAATACGCTAAAAGTCGATTATTGGTTCAGATAACGGTATTATTGTGCTATACGTCGATTTTTTTAACTGTTGTTATCCACTATTTATCAACAATCAATCCATAATAGCGATTAACTGATTGACGTTTATTACATAAATAACAAAAAAAACCTCGAAATATTATATTTCGAGGTTTTTCCTATAATATCATTTTCAGACTACATTTTGGAAGCCAATACTAATGCATTATAAAGGTTAGCCATTTTTCCAGAGGAAGTTATTTGATTAAAGCTTTTCTTACTTTCATCACCTAAAACAACATCAATACTTGTTGTTAAACCACTGTCCATGATTATTTGCTTAGTTTGTGCTGCAGTTAATTTTGGAAACTGAGATCTAATGACGGCTGCTACTCCTGCAACAGCTGGTGAAGCCATACTAGTTCCTCCTGCATTTCTGTATTCATTCAATGGTGCTGTAGAATAAACAGCAACACCAGGAGCAAATACGTCTACAGACGACTTTCCATAGTTAGAGAAATTAGCAACCATTTTAGGTCCATAAGTAGGAGCAAGAGCTCCAACGGTTAGGAAATTATCTGATATATTACTACCTATTCCTTCTTGATCCTGTGGATAAACTTGGGTAGAGTCAGTGTCTAGAGACTCGTTCCCCGCTGCATTTACAATCAATACATCTTTACTTGCTGCGTATTTGATTGCATCCCAAACCCATTCCGGATTTGGAGAATGGTATTTACCAAAACTAGTATTGATGACCTTAGCGCCATTATCTGCCGCATAACGTATTGCTTTAGCTACATCTTTATCATATTCATCAGCTTGAGATACAGCTCTCAAAACCATGATTTGTGCATTATTTGCTACACCGTTAACTCCTAACCCATTATTTCTTTCTGCCGCAACAATACCCGCAACGTGTGTGCCGTGAAAAGCATCTGCTTTTTTAGGATCTGGTCCAGAGTATTCGTTATTTCCATAAACACCAGTATCCCATACGTAAGGGTCGTCTCCTAAAATGTCACGACGATAGTTGGTTTTCAATTTATCACCATTCATTAAGCTGGTAGCGTCATTAATCAGTTTTGTCAATTCTTCTTTGGCTTGATCTGCAGACTCCAGACCTTGACTCATATAAGCCTTTATAGTAGCCGCAGCTTGCTGAACCTGTGGGTCGTCAGACTTGGCTGCTTTTTCAATATCTTCTTCAGTATAATCATCGTTTCCTGAAAATTGTTCAAGCGTTGCATCTACCTGATTAATCTGCTGTAAGATTTGCTCATATACCATTTTAGTCTGTCCAGCCTCAGCAACTTTCTCATCGTATTCTTTTTGTGCTTTGGCGACAACATCAGCAGGTAACTTGGCTTTGTCTCTTACAATTCTTTCATATTCTAGATTCTCATCGACGATATCGCCTAAGAAATTCCAGCCATGAATATCATCGATGTAGCCGTTGTTGTCATCATCAATCCCATTTCCTGGAATTTCATCTTCATTGGTCCAGATTACTCCATCAAGATCTTCATGATCAATATCTACACCAGAGTCGATAATAGCAACAATAACTGGCTCGCCCTTACGAACGGTTTCTTTCCCATTTACCATGGTCGTCAATAACTCGTTGTAGGCACGATCTACTGACATACCAGGCACAGTATCCATAACAAGATCAAGGTCCTTCCAATTTTTGGCTTGAGTTTCTGATAGCTCTGCAACCTTGAGGGGTTGTTGATCAATATTTTCAATAGGCGGTGATGCAATGTTCAAGCTACTGCCGCCGCAACCTACTAACATCCCTGTAGATGCTACTGCTATGAAAGCGTATTTTAAAAAATTCTTATTCATTTGTATTGGGTTTAATTAATTATCAAATAGTTCTTTAAAGGTAAAAACCTTGTCTAGTCGTACACCTTTTTCTGTATGTTTTACTGTAATGATCTCATGATGTGGATCGTGTTCCAGAATCAAATAATAGTTATTGGTTGCTGCTCGATCCAGAAACTTTGCTTTTTCATCAAGAGTCAACAATGGTCTTGTATCATATCCCATGACATAAGGTAACGGCAAATGACCTGCTGTAGGCAAAAGATCTGCCATGTAAACAAATGTCTTTCCACCTATTTCAAGATGCGGGATCATCATTTTTTCTGTATGTCCATCGACAAACAAGATGCCAAAATCCATCTCGTCACTCTCGTGATAATCTGACTCTTGCTTAATGAATTGAAGCTGTCCACTTTCCTCGATGGGTTTGATGTTCTCCTTAAGAAAACTTGCTTTCTCTCTTTCATTAGGTTCCGTTGCCCATTGCCAGTGATTGCGGTTGGTGTGGAATTTCGCTTTCGCGAAAGCGGGCTCCATATAACCTCCTTTTTCATTACGGACAATTGCACCACCGCAATGATCAAAGTGCAAATGCGTCAAAAACACATCAGTAATATCATCTTTAGAAAAACCTAAATCGTTGAGCGAACTGTCCAGATCAAACTTGTGGTCCATATAATAATAGCCGAAGAACTTTTCTGACTGCTTATGTCCCATTCCCGTATCAATAAGTGTAAGCCGGTCACCATTTTCAACTAATAGGCATCTAGCCGCCATATCAATCATATTGTTGGAGTCTGCAGGGTTCGTGCGAGACCACAAAGATTTGGGCACCACGCCAAACATAGCGCCACCATCCAACTTAAAATTCCCAGCTTCTACAGGATAGATTTTCATACACCCGCAAAATACAAAATAGGTCAGGTTGTCGTTGAGACAGGCCTTAATATTATGAGTTGTTTAATATTCTAGAGATTGTAGAGGCTGCTTATGGCAAAAGTATTTGCACTAGTCAGCGCCTGACCGCTATTACAACCCTCTTTACTAGGCCATGTTTCTTTAGGTTTGTCTCTTCTAAAAAAGGTGACATTATTAAGCTTGAGTTTGTCCAGACTAGCCGTACCGAAGGAGAACGTAAATATGTAATCCTCACCGTTTACAAACTTTGAAGTAATATCCTGATAGACTGACTTTTCCCTATCGTTATATGTGTAACATATCATCACCGCATAAACTCCAGATGTTTTTGTAGTTTCTGCTGCATTACCATCATAACCACTAGGTGTTACCCTAAGCCGGTGATCATTGGTGGTTTTCTCAAATAAGGAATATTTGACTGCTGTAATATTCTGAGCGATCATTGAAGTAGTTGAAAACAGAATCGCAAGGATGGAGAGTTGTAGTAACTGTTTCATGTTGATTGATTTAGTCCTCTAAATTTAATAATTGATGAGGTTTTTTCCAATACCCTATTCAGGGTATATTTTCAAAGAATGACTTATCAGATCTATTGAATTAAGCTTGATATTTTTGAGAAAAGCCAAATATGGTCTGGCTCTTATTTAAAATAGGTATGAGCGGTTCAAATGGCAGCAATTTTTTTGTTAAAGAGCTCTATATGCCGTTTATTGTATGTTTATTGCGCTTTCGCGAAAGCGAGCTAACTTTTCAACCTCATCAAAAGGTTGTAATTTCAATTTATAGAACCAACACATGTTAGAACTTTCTGGAATAATCATATTAGGGATATTTGCGCAATGGATGGCGTGGAAATTTAAGATTCCTGCTATTCTGCCCTTGATCATTATTGGCCTATTGGTAGGTCCACTTGCTACTCTATTCACTCCTGAGCATTCCAAACTCATCCAACCTGTATTTGACATTGAGTCAGAATTAGGTCTTTTCCCTGGCGACAGTTTGTATTATTTTGTCTCGCTGGCGATAAGTATCATACTTTTTGAAGGCGGTTTGACTCTCAAACGTGCAGAAATTCTAAATACCGGACCCGTTATAGGTAAGCTAATCTCAGTAGCTGTTATCATTACATTTTTAGGTGCTGGTGTTGCTACTCATTTCATATTTGGGTTGTCTTGGGAAATTTCTTTGTTGTTCAGTGCACTTATTATAGTTACTGGTCCAACGGTGATCACTCCTATTCTGCGTAATATTCCGCTAAAGAAAGACATCAGTTCCATTCTCAAATGGGAAGGAATTTTGATCGATCCTATAGGTGCGCTTTTTGCCGTTTTGGTTTTTGAATTTATCAGTGCTAACGCTGGCGGTGAGTTTACTGTGGTCGCGTTGCAGGAGTTTGGAAAGATTGTACTCTTTGGGTTCTCTTTTGGATTCTCTTTTGCGCACGGGCTTGCCTTTATTATCAAAGCAAAACAAGTACCTCACTATTTGCTGAATGTGTTTACACTAGCGACCGTTCTAGGTGTTTTTGTTTTGAGCGATTCTTTTGCTCATGAATCTGGACTTCTTGCGGTTGTAGTGATGGGAATGGTTCTAGGTAACATCAACTTACCTAATATTAAAGAGCTTCTTTATTTCAAGGAATCGCTAAGTGTTCTTTTGATATCGATACTTTTTATCCTTCTCGCAGCTAATATTGACATCGTTAATCTAGAATTGCTCTACAACTGGCGAACTGCTCTGCTGTTTGGTATTGTTGTTTTGATTATACGGCCATTGGGTGTTTTTGCAAGTAGTATAAATAGCGGTCTCAATTTGAACGAAAAGCTATTTATCTCTTGGGTAGGACCGCGAGGTATTGTTGCCGCTGGTATAGCTTCTCTTTTTGGTTCTAAGTTGGTAAGTCAAGGAATCCCTGGAGCAGAATATATAACACCATTGGTGTTCATGATTGTATTAGGAACGGTACTTCTTAATGCTACTACGGCTCGATTGTTTGCAAAGATAGTTGGTGTGTTCCTCAAGCAGTCTGAAGGTATCATGATCGTTGGTGCTTCAAAATTCAGTAGACTTATTGCTCAATACCTTAAGGAACATGGTAGAAGTGTCGTCCTTATAGATACTAACACTAATAATATACGCGCAGCAAAAGAAAGAGGTCTAGACGCACAGGTAGCAGATATCTACAGCGATGCGCTTACTGATGACATTGAATTTAATAATGTAGGATATCTTTTAGCACTAACAGGAAACTCGCAAATCAATGATTATGCGATTGAAAGATTCGGTAAATTATATGGAGAAAACGGAGCGTTTAGAATCGTACACTCTAGCGAAATTAGTAATCCAAATGAGAATCCAGATGCGGGCTTGTTTTCTGCTACTGATGATTATGTCAACTTAATGGAAGTCGCTCGTCACCACGGTGATATTCATGAAATAGAACTTGATTCTACACAACATTTCCGTGGGCTGATCGAGATTACAAAAACAGATTCAGACATCGTTCCTTTATTCATTAGAAACGGCAAAAAAATCGACCTAATTCCTTCAAACTCTGTAGAGATTGAGATCGAGGAAGGAAGTTTGCTGGTTTATATGGGTAAACAAATCGTTGAGCAAGCCAGCGGTGAGGTTACCATGGAAGATGTTATAGAATAAAAAAAGCCCTTCAGATTTGAAGGGCTTTTTTAGTGTTACGCTTTCGCGAAAGCGTAATTATTCTTAATCATTTAACTTCAATACCGCCATAAACGCTTCTTGCGGTATTTCAACATTCCCTACTTGACGCATACGCTTTTTACCTTTTTTCTGCTTTTCAAGAAGTTTACGTTTACGGGAAATATCACCACCATAACATTTTGCGGTTACATCCTTACGCAAGGCTTTGATCGTTTCACGAGCAATGATTTTTGCACCAATAGCTGCCTGTACAGGAATATCAAATTGCTGACGCGGTATCAATTCTCGCAGTTTCTCCACCATTTTTTTTCCTATCGTATATGCATTGTCAAAGTGAATCAAAGCACTCAATGCATCCACAGATTGTCCATTAAGTAATACA
The DNA here is from genome assembly GCF_900101765.1 of Nonlabens sp. Hel1_33_55. Taxonomy (NCBI): domain Bacteria; kingdom Pseudomonadati; phylum Bacteroidota; class Flavobacteriia; order Flavobacteriales; family Flavobacteriaceae; genus Nonlabens; species Nonlabens sp. Hel1_33_55. Next base: position 2,553,317 of record NZ_LT627735.1, on the reverse strand, counting down.
TCCACACGAACTAGCTTTGAAACACGCAACCCTATAGGTGCGTAATCAAAAGATGCGTATCCTTTTGATACGGTTTTTAAACGGTCATAGAAGTCAAAAACAATTTCGGCCAGTGGCATATCAAACATTAGCTCTACACGTTCTGTAGTAAGATAGGTCTGGTTAGTGACCACTCCACGTTTTTCAATACAAAGTGACATCACATTCCCTACAAAATCAGATTTTGTGATAATCGTGGCCTTAATGTATGGTTCCTCTACTCTATTGAGTGTTGATGGTTCAGGTAAATCTGATGGGTTGTTGACAATCAAAACCTCATCAGGATTCTTATTAGTAAACGCATGATAAGAAACGTTAGGTACCGTGGTAATAACGGTCATATCAAACTCACGTTCCAATCTTTCTTGGATAATTTCTAAGTGTAGCATTCCAAGGAATCCACATCTAAAACCAAAACCTAGTGCCGCACTACTTTCTGCTTGAAAAACAAGTGATGCATCGTTGAGCTGTAGTTTCTCCATACTGGACCGCAGGTCTTCATAGTCCTCAGTATCTACCGGATAGATTCCTGCAAAAACCATGGGCTTCACATCTTCAAAACCACCTATAGGATTTGTCGTTGGGTTGTCATGATCTGTGATGGTATCACCTACTTTAACTTCTTTGGCCTCTTTGATTCCTGTAATCAGGTATCCTACATCACCAGCTTTTATTTCTTGTTTGGGAACCTGGTTTAGTTTCAAGGTTCCTATCTCGTCAGCATAATAGCTCTCGCCTGTCGCGACAAATTTGATGTGCTGTCCTTTTTTAATAGAGCCGTTAATTACCCTAAAAATCGTCTCAACACCTCTAAATTGATTGTACTGCGAGTCAAAAACCAGCGCCTGTAATGGTTCATCCACATTTCCTTTTGGTGGTGGTACGCGCTCAATGATAGCATCGAGAATATCTTGGATTCCCAGACCAGTTTTGGCACTTGCAGGAATCACCTCGCTTGGATCACAACCCAGTAAATCAACAATATCATCTGTCACTTCTTCTATATTGGCAGATGGAAGGTCCACTTTATTCAGTACCGGTATAATCTCAAGATCATTCTCCAGCGCTAGATATAAATTGGAAATGGTTTGTGCCTGGATACTTTGCGCGGCATCGACAATTAATAATGCGCCTTCACAAGCGGCAATGGAACGGGAAACCTCATAAGAAAAATCCACATGTCCAGGAGTATCGATTAAGTTCAATATGTACTTCTCGCCGTCAGGTGCGACATAATCCATCTGGATCGCATGGGATTTAATGGTGATACCACGTTCCCGTTCTAGATCCATATTATCGAGCAACTGCGCCTTTGACTCGCGTTTGGTAACCGTTTGGGTAGCATCCAGCAGGCGGTCTGCCAGCGTGCTTTTACCGTGGTCAATGTGAGCGATGATACAAAAGTTGCGTATGTTTTTCATAGAAAATTTATCGGTACAAATATAATCTAAAAGGTTATGCTCTATAAACCTACTTATTACATGTCGGTTTTGTTATTTTTACCTAGAACTCCTTTTCTGTATGAAATTTATTACGCTTTTAGCGGTACTTGTGAGCCTTCAAATCACAGCCCAACATTCCATACAAGGAAATTTAGTAGATGAACAAAAAACGCCCGTAGCATTTGCAAACGCGCTCTTGTTCAAAATGCCCGACAGTACTTTCTACAAAGGCACGACCACAGATGAGAATGGTCGGTTCCAGATGGAAAACATTGCAACGGGTGACTATTCTTTTGCAGCGAGTTATGTGGGATATGTTACGCTTTCGCGAAAGCTGACTATCGACAAACCCACTAATCTTGATGATCTGACTCTTTTATCTTCAACCGAATCTCTAGCTGGTGTTGTGGTCACCGCAAGGCGTCCCACCATAGAAAAGCGTCCCGATCGCTTGATCTTCAATGTGGAAAACACATCGCTTAGCACTAGCAATGCAGCCAACATTTTGAAAAATACGCCAGGAGTTTTTGAAATGAACGGTTCCTACATGGTGCAAAATGCAACTGCGGTAATTTATATCAACGATAGGCGTGTCTATATTACCCAAGACGAACTTAACGACTTCTTACAAAGCCAAAGCGGCGATAATATTAAAAGTGTCGAGGTCATCACAAACCCATCTGCCAATTATGATGCAGAAGGTGTCGCTGTCATCAATATAAACACCAGCAAAGGCGTTTCTTTAGGGTACAAAGGATCTATTAATGGTAGTTATTCTATTGATGAACTCGCCAAATATCAAATAGGAACCTCTCAATTCTACAAGAATGATTGGGTGAATATTTATGCAAACTACAGTTACAACCCGCGCAAAGATTTAAAATTGGATGAAGCCCAAGTAGGCTTTTTCAATCCAGACGGCACGCGCAGTTCCCGCTGGTTTACAGACTTTGAAAAAGTAACTGACAGTGATGCGCACAACTTCAATACTGCCATCGACTTCACACTCAACGACAATAACGACATTAGCATTTCAGGAAATTATAGTGCTAACAATAATCAAGACGTTCGTACAGATGTTAGAACATTGATTCTACCTAATGGCGCGATGGATTTTGATGGATTTGATACAGATAGTGATCTTGCTATCGACCGTACCACAGGCTTCGTCAACGGTGCATGGATAAATACTTTCAATGAAGGCTCTGGTAGGTTCTCACTGGAAGGAAACTATATCTTTACAGATCGTGACAAGACACAAGATCTATTGAGCACCTTTTTTGGCACTGATGGCAACACAGTAGGAACGAACAGTTTCTTTACTGATGCTGCACAAACCATTGATATCGCTGTCGCGAAAGCGGACTACGAAAACACCTTAGGAAACTACATTCTCAAAGCAGGAGCCAAATTCTCTGATGTAAGCTCCACAAGCCAGTTGGACTTCTTTGATACTGATGCTGGGTCCCGACAATTCAACGCAGCGCTCTCTGATCGTTTTCTATACGATGAAAAAATCTATGCCGCATATTTCCAATTGGATCGCGATTGGGAAAAATGGGCGATCGCACTAGGCCTGCGCGCAGAACAAACTGATGTAGAAGGCGACAGTCGGTCACTAGGTCAAGTAAACACTCAAGAATATTTTGAGTTATTCCCTAATGTTTCCTTGACAAATCAGGTTAACGATAATAATGCCTTGACATTAAGTTACCGTCGTTCCATTGAGCGACCACGATATGAAAGTTTGAATCCTTTTAGCTACTTTATTAATGACAATAATGTGAATACAGGTAACCCAAATCTGCAACCTGCGTTTACCAACAAGATTAACCTCAACTGGAATATAAAGAACCAATACTTTTTTGATGCATACTACACCAGAACAGACAATGCATTAGCCATTCTTCCCTTTCAAAACAATCAAACCAATGTTTTGAATTCGCAGAATTTCAACATGGACTATGAGTTGCAGTACAGTCTGGATTTTCTGTTCTATACATTTTTAGGGAGTAGTATCGTATTTCAGGCGCAGACCAGTCTTTTCTACATGGAAAATGAATTTACAGCAATTCAATCTGGCGGTGTGAAGCAAAAGAATGATGTGACTGGACTTTATGTAAATTCGATTAGTAGTATCAACCTTTCTGAAGACCGGACTTTTAGTGCTACGGTTGAATTGGGATATCTATCTAATATTCTAATAGGTTCCTACGAATTCAAAAACCAATTCACATCAGGTATAGGATTGAGAAAAAGCATCTGGAATGACCGTGCTGTTCTCACGCTGGACTACGATGACATATTCTTGAGTCAGAATCAGCCGTTGAAATCTCGTTATTTGAATCAGGATAATGAATACTTGGGACTTCCAGAAACTAACCTTCTGACTTTAGGTTTTATCTACAATTTCGGAAATTTCAGATTAAGCAACAATGATGTTTCTACTCCAGAAGATCAAGAGCGCATCAATACTCGTGACAATAGCTTTTAGAAGTACGCTTTCGCGAAAGCGTGATTCCACCATCGCCGTGCACTCCATAAATTGTCAAACAACTGCCCTATCTTTGCACCATGGTTAAGATAGGCGACATAGAACTTCCTGATTTCCCTCTATTACTCGCACCTATGGAAGATGTGAGTGATCCACCTTTCCGTACGTTGTGTAAGGAAAATGGTGCAGACGTCGTTTTTACCGAATTTATTTCCAGTGAAGGTTTGATTCGTGATGCCGCAAAAAGCACCATGAAACTGGACATCTATGAAACGGAGCGTCCAGTTGGCATCCAGATTTTTGGAGCTAATATGGAATCCATGCTACAATCTGTAGAAATCGTAGAGCGTACCAAACCTGATATGATTGATATCAACTTTGGTTGTCCCGTGAAAAAAGTAGTTTCCAAAGGCGCTGGCGCAGGGATTCTAAAAGACATTGATTTAATGGTAGAATTGACCAGCGCCATGGTCAAACATACCAACTTGCCCATTACCGTAAAAACCCGATTGGGTTGGGACCACGACTCCATCAAGATTGTTGAGGTGGCAGAAAGGCTGCAGGATGTTGGGATTAAAGCCATCAGTATTCACGGCCGTACTAGAGCACAGATGTACAAAGGCGATGCCGATTGGAAACCTATTGCTGCTGTAAAGAACAATCCGCGTATGCATATTCCTGTTTTTGGGAACGGCGATGTCAACACACCAGAACGTGCTGTAGAAATGCGTGATGAATACGGACTCGATGGTGCGATGATAGGTCGAGCTAGTATAGGTTACCCATGGTTTTTTAGAGAAGTAAAACACTTTTTCAATACAGGCGAGCACCTTGCACCACCAACCATGCAAGAGCGTGTTGAAGTCGCGCGACGTCATTTGGAAATGGCTATAGCCTGGAAAGGAGAAAAATTAGGCGTTTTTGAAACCCGCCGTCATTATACCAATTACTTCAAAGGCGTTCCCAACTTCAAGGAACATCGCTTAAAAATGGTCACCAGCGATGATAGTGCTGCAGTTTTTGCAGCCTTTGAAGACGTGATGCAAGAGTTTGGCGATTACAGTTTCGCTTAGAATTTAAGTTCTTCTTCACCTCTTAAAATTCACCTTTATATGTTGGTGTTTCTTCATTGAAGCTTGATTTAAAACGGCCTTGGCAAGTTTGTCGTGAAAAATGAAAGAGTTGGAGCCATTTGAAAGAAATTTATCGGTGTATATTTCGTGATAGGCTTCCGTTGAAGAATTTTAGGATCGCGATAACTTTTTCAACCGAAAGCGTTTTAATTTCTTTGGCGGAGGCTCTGATATTTTTAGACAGGTGTGCCACAGCCTAGCCTTTTTGGTTACTTTTTCGGCAATGGAAAAAGTAGCGAAAGTTTAAATCAAACTAAGCAAGCCTAAGTGGTATGATGGCTTTTGGAATTATCTGAATCAGCGCGATTTATTAATAACTGAATTACAACTTCGCTTGAGAAAGCAAACGATCATTGATCCTGCGGCTGCCTATGTAGCTTGCTATAATTCCTAGAACAGCAATCGTCAATAAAGACACCGCCACATTCAAAAATTCCATCGAGAAAGGATAAGGAATACCAGGAGCAATATAGATCCACTTATACGCGATCTGACCATAAACAAAACCCATTCCTATCAGCAGTCCTATGATACCGCCAGAAAGTGTCATCAACGTTCCTTGAAGGAAAAAGATAAGGCGTAGCTGACCAACCTCAGCGCCCAAATCTGCGAGGGTTTTCAGGTTTTTCTTCTTGTCTAGAATCATCATGATTATCGATCCCACTACATTGAAAAGAGCAATGATCAATACCAACGTAAAAATTAAATACACAGCGAGGTTCTCGCTATTCAGCATTTTGTAGAGAGCGCCGTTGAGCTGCAGTTTGTTCTTGATTTCAAGATCCACATCAAATAACGCAGTGATATCGTCGCGCACATCATTTTCAAGATCAGGATCTGTGAGTTTTAATTCGAGCGCGGTAACCGTAGAGTCGCTATAATTAAGCAGTGTGCGCGCAGCGCTTAATCGCATAAATATATACTTGTTATCTAGATCCTCATTGACACTAAACATCCCAGTAGCAATCGCATCCAGCGTGCTAAAAGATCGGCTCAGGTTCATTGCGTTAATCGCGTTAGTTCCAGGTCTTGGAACCATGATTTGAATAAAAGTAGAGTAGTCATTAATCCCTATGCTTAAATCATCTTTTATTCCGGCACCTATAACAACTTGAGGGTCGTTATCTGTTAACCAGCTACCATACATAAGTATGGAATCAGGTGCGACGATTTGGTCATAATTGTCTGGCACGCCTTTGATAAAAGCGATGTCATTTTTTTCCGCATAGCTCAGGAACGCTTTTTCTTCAATCACTTCAGAGAGTACTTGAATTCCTTCAATGTTTTCGAGAGCACGCTTTCGCTTGAGCGGAACATTCAAAGTCTTTCCCTGCACAGCAGTAACCTGCAAATCTGGATCAAAATATCCCGAGAAATTAGTGCTGAATTCCTTCAAACCGCTAAAACCAGACAGCACGATAAAAAGCGCGGTCGTTCCCACGATCGTGATGATAAAACTTAGGATATTGATGATGTTGATGGCGTTCTTGCCATTCTTTGAGATCAGATAACGTCGCGCTATGTAGAACGGGAAATTCACCTATGACTTCTTGCGGCGTGGCAGGATATCTGGATTCTCGATCGGGTTGTTTTTGCCCTTTAATTCTTGGTCAATCTGATCCATGTATTCCAGACTGTCGTCGTTAAAAAACTGAAGCTCTGGCATGCGACGGAACTGGTGGCGCACCTTTGCAGCTACCTCATAGCGTATGTCGCCAGTCATCTCTACGATTTCCTTCACCACGGCATCAGCCTTTTCTGGCGGGAAGACAGAAATAAACGCTTTGGCATATCCCAAATCTGGCGTCACCGTCACCTTTGTAACCGATACCAGCAGATTCTTCACCGCGTTCTCTCGCATTTTCTCCTGCAGCACATTTGAGATGTCCTCTTGAAGGATACCGGCAATTTTCTTCTGACGTTGAGTTTCTTCCATGCTACAAAGGTAACTTAGATATTATAATAATTATTGTTTGGGCGTTCCTGCAAACTTTCGCTCTGACTCAAGATTGCAGTCAGGCTATCCGTTACAATCTTTTCAAGCACATAATATGGTGCAAATGGCTTGAAAAGGATTTTCACTTCTACCCCTAACGCAACACGACCAAAGGTTTGAGAACAAAAAACTTAGCGTTTACTGAGGTTTTGTCGTGGGCCCATCTGGGCTTACTTCGGCTGCGCTCAGTATAAACTTCTCACCCAGGTGCAAATAACTAAATATTGATACGAAACTTGAGTGCATAAAAAAAGACCTTAGCGTTCACTAAGGTTTATGCTTGTTGTGGGCCCACCTGGGCTTACTTCGGCTGGGCTCAGTATACTTCTCGCCCAGGTGCCAATAAATATATGTCGATACGAAACTCAAATGCATAAAAAAAGACCTTAGAATATTCTAAGGTCTTGATGTGGGCCCACCTGGGCTCGAACCAGGGACTTTCTGATTATGAGTCAGATACTCTAACCAGCTGAGTTATAGGCCCTCAAAAAATCGCAGCGCGATTTACTGATTAAAAAGTCTGCAAATTTAAACTATATGCGCTTTTAACCAAACTATTCCTTGATTTCCTGACATAGTTCTACAAGAACACCATTGGTGCCTTTGGGATGCAGGAACGCGATCCATTTATTGTCAGCGCCTCGTTTGGGTTCCTTATTTAGAATGGTAAAACCTTCTTTTTCCAATCTTGCCAATTCAATTTTGATGTCCTCAACGGCAAAAGCTATGTGATGAATGCCTTCACCTCTTTTATCTATAAATTTTGCGATCGAACTATCTGGATCAGTAGCGGCAAGTAATTCAATTTTGTTCTCTCCAGCTTTGAAAAAACTAGTGATTACGTTTTCGCTGGTTACTTCTTCTTGTTTGTAGGCTGCCGTTCCCAGCAGCTTCTTGTACAATTCGTTCGATGCCGTTAGGTCTTTGACGGCGATTCCTATATGTTCGATTTTTCCTAACATCACTCTTTCTTTATGGTAAATGTAAGATTCCAAAAGGAGCATTCAGAAATTTAGATTCATGATTTAAAAACAGGTTGCAGGAATACTTGCTCAAATCGTGCTTTTACTACTTCAAATAAACGTTGCAGCCGTACAGCGTTAAGGATTGAAACGGAAATCCTTTTTGAGCCTTGTGGAGTTAGGCTATTCAGGCTCAAAAAGATTGCAGTGTAAAGCCTGACCGCAGGGAACGCCCAAAAACGAGTTGTCAAAATTCTATAAAAACAGTATTTCCAAATTTGTATCTTTAGATCTTACAAAAAATTATACATGAAAAGGATTTTTCTAATGCTTACCGTTGGCGTTTTTCTAGCCAGTTGTAGCTCTACCCAAAACACAAAACCCGCTAAAACTACTGTCTCATCGGTACCTGGTTACTGGCAGCAACATGTGGATTATACCATGGACGTGGATATGAACGTGGATAATTACCAGTATACCGGTAAACAAAAATTAGTGTACACCAACAATTCTCCAGAAACGCTGGATCGTGTATACTACCACTTATTCTTCAATGCGTTCCAGCCTGGTAGCCAGATGGACGTTCGTTCCCGCACTATTGCAGATCCAGATCGTCGTGTAGGCGCAAGAATTGAAGCTTTAAAACCTAACGAGCAAGGGCAGCTACATGTCTCAAACATGAAGCAGGATGGTGTTGCACTGAACCCTATGGAAGAAGGAACTATTTTGATCGTACCTCTTGCCAAGGCCTTAAAACCTGGACAATCCACGACTTTTGAATTGGACTTCAATGGTCAGGTTCCCGTACAAATACGTCGCAGCGGCCGCAACAATGCAGAAGGTGTGGCGCTTTCCATGACGCAATGGTTCCCTAAAATGGCAGAATTTGATCGTGATGGTTGGAATGCAACTCCATACGTAGGTCGTGAATTTCACGGCGTTTGGGGAGATTTTGATGTGAAACTAACTCTCGATAAAGAATATACCATTGGTGGTACTGGCTACCTTCAAAACCCAAATGAGATAGGTCATGGTTATGACAAGCCTAATTCTGGTCCTGCCGCTGGAACTAATGGAAAGCTAACCTGGCACTTTAAAGCGCCTATGGTTCATGATTTCGCTTGGGGTGCAGATCCTGATTACATCCATGATATTTATCCAGGCGCAAATGGTGTGGATCTTCACTTTTTCTACAAGGATAATGAGGCCATCAAAGCAAACTGGAAGAAATTACAGCCAGACACCAACAAGATGTTGCAGTTTTTCAATGAAAACGTAGGACAGTATCCTTACCAACAATACTCTGTAATTCAAGGTGGCGATGGTGGTATGGAATATGCCATGTGTACTTTAATTACTGGAGAACGAAATTTTGGCAGCCTTGCAGGTGTTACAGCACATGAATTTGCACACTCCTGGTTCAACCATGTCCTGGCTACCAACGAGGCAAAACACGAATGGATGGATGAAGGTTTCACTACCTACATCTCCAACCTAGCCATGAATGAAATCTATAATGAGGGCAAAGAAAACCCTAATGCAGGCTCTTTTAGAGGATATGCACAACTCGCAAACTCTGGTGTGGAACAACCACAAACTACCCATGCAGATCGTTATAATTTGAATGGTGCCTATGGTACCAGCGCCTATTCTAAAGGTGCCGTCTTTATGTCGCAATTGGGCTATATCGTGGGCGATGACGTGCGCGACCAGATTATCAAGGAATACTTCAACACCTGGAAATTCAAACATCCAAATCCTAATGATTTAAAGCGTGTCGCAGAGCGTGTGAGCGGTTTTGAACTGGATTGGTACCTAATCGATTGGACTCAAACTACAAATACCATTGATTATGCGGTTGATGGAGTAAGTACAACTGGTGGCAATGCTGTGGTTTCGCTTTCGCGAAAGGGACAAATGCCCATGCCGCTTGACATCCAAGTAACCATGAATGATGGTAGTAGTAAAATGTATTATGTGCCACTTGAATTTATGTACAATCAAAAGAAAGTACCATCAGACTGGACCACAGCTGGAGATTGGGCCTGGGCCTATCCTACCTATGATTTAGAATTGCCAGGTATTGATGCCAGCAATATTGCAAGCGTTACTATAGACCCTAAAGGTTTTATGGCAGATGTTAATCGTGAGAACAACATGAAAACGATGTAAGCCAACATCATTTCAAATCTTCAAAGCCAGCTCCCAACAGAGCTGGCTTTTTGATTATCGATTGTTATTATCTCCACTACCTTTGCATCATGCGCTACACCTTAGGCAAAGACAAAAAACTTAAAAGTCAAAAAGCTATTACAGAGCTTTTCCAAAACGGTAGTTCCATAAGGAAAGGTGCTATGCTACTCAAGTATCGAGTTAAACCAGAAGCAGGTTTGCACAAATCAGGTTTTAGCGTGCCTAAACGGTTCTTCAAACATGCTGTGGATCGTAATAGAGTAAAAAGATTGCTGCGAGAAGCCTATAGATTGCAACAAAATGACCTGCCACAACTTGAAAACCAGCACTTTCATTTCATGTGGATTTATCAATCGCATAAACTTCCAGATCAAGATCACGTTAAGCACTTATTGGAAGGAATCATCAAGCAGTTGAACAAACTGCAAAACAACTCAACTACGGAATCATAATTGCACTAATTCTAGGATAATTCCGTTTTCAGTATATTAGTATAACATTTTAGCACACAAACCTTTATGGCATCCGTACCACATAAAATCAAAAGACAACTTATAGCTCCTATTTTGGGCGCCGTATTTTTTCTTTCGCTGGCCAGTTTCAAAAACGATTTTTTTGAGATCGCAAAACAGATTGAAATCTTTACTGAGATGTATAAGCAACTCAATATGAACTATGTGGATGAAACAAACCCTGCACAGCTCATGGATAACGCAATCAATGGGATGCTGTCAGATCTAGATCCATACACTAGATACTGGACTGAACAAGAAGTGGAACGCGCCAAAATTAATTCCCGCGGTGAATTCACAGGAATAGGTGCCAACGTTAGCTCTAGAGCAGATAAGCTGATCATCGTGGAGCCGTGGAAAGACTATCCAGCAGATAAAGCTGGACTCAAAGCGGGCGACGAAATCATCATAATTGATGGCGTAAAAATTTCTGACTACGATGAAAATGCTGGCCAACTTTTAGAAGGATCTGCAGATAGTCAAGTTGATATTACCTATTTGAGACAGGGAAAGGAAATGACCGCAACACTCAAGAGAGCAGCGGTTGAAATCAAAGCCGTTCCGTTTTTTGAAATGGCCACTCCAGAGATAGGTTATGTGGTGTTATCCAAATTCAACGAGAAAGCTTCCAGAGAAACTAAAGAAGCCATTAAACAACTTAAGGAGCAAGGTGCTACTAAAATCATTCTAGACTTGCGCGGTAATCCAGGTGGTTTGTTGAGTGAAGCAGTAAACGTTTCCAACCTTTTTATAGAAAAGGATAAACTCATTACCAGCACACAATCTAGCGTTGAGAAATTCAATAGGACCTATCTTACTAAGCGCAATGCCTTTGATGCTGATATTCCGTTAGCGGTGTTGATCAATGGTCGCAGTGCCAGCGCAAGTGAGATTGTGAGTGGTAGCGTACAGGATTATGATCGTGGCGTTGTGATAGGTGCCAGAAGTTTTGGGAAAGGGCTTGTTCAACGTCCTAAGCCATTGAGCTATGGAACACAGGTCAAGATCACAATATCAAGATACTACACGCCTAGTGGCCGTTGTATTCAAGCATTGGATTATTGGAACCGTGATGACGATGGTAACGCTGTAAGAACCTTGAAAGAAGATTACAAAGCCTTTAAAACCGTCAATAGCGGTCGAACGGTTTATGATGGTGGTGGCGTGGATCCAGACATCAAACTGGCTAGCGCAGCCTACTCGCCAATTACTACATCGTTACTGCGCGAGAACGCCATTTTTGACTATGCAACTCAGTACTACTATGCGCATCAATATGAGGGTCTTGATAAAATACAGCTCAATGATAAGGATTTCAATGACTTCATCGATTGGGTAGAAGTTCGTGGATTTGATTTTGAGACGGTTACGGAAACCGCTTTCGCGAAAGCGTACAAAACCGCCATCAATGAAGAACTAGACGACGATATTGCCACCAGTTACAAAGGCATGATGCAATCCATCCAGAACGCCAAAAAGAAAGACATGCGCGATAAAAAAGAGGAGCTGATGTCGCTATTGACAGACGAGATCGTAAAGCGCTATTTCTACCGTGAAGGCTTGTACAACTATCAACTTAAATACAGTCCTGAAATTCAAGAAGCCATCAAAGTGCTTAATGACAATGCCAAATACCGTAAGATCTTGAACTAATGAAAAGACTTGTCACATACCTGTTTCTAATATGTTTTGTGGCAACATCTACGGCTCAGATTACCGTTGAGCATAGTATTTACTTTGATCTGGATAAGTACAATTTCAAGAGCAGTGAGCTCCAATCTTTTGAAGCTTTTTTTAACGACTTGATCTACCTTTCTATTCTTGAAGTTGAAATTCTAGGCTATTGTGATGATCGCGGTACGCTGGAATACAATCAAACACTTTCTGAAAACAGGGTTGAAACTGTAGCTACCTGGTTGCTTGATCATGATATCAACAACATGAACATTTTCAAGCAAGTTGCAGGAAAGGGTGAAGTGGCACTCGCCTCTCAAGATGACCGACTAGAAATCATCCGCACCCGAGCGCGCAACCGTCGTGTCGATGTGCGTTTCACACTTCAAGAACCTGCTGCCAGTAGGCTCGCGATGCGCACACTACAGAAGAGTAAATTGACACCTGACCAAAATGCCGTGATCGATGAATATGAAGAAAAAGTAATCTATCAAGTGCGCAAAAAAGTGACCAGTGATGAACTTATTACTATAGACGATCTGGAAGAATACATCGATGTTCCTACCAGCATCAGCCCGCCGGTTAATAATAGGGAAGAGCCCTTTAAATCATTGCTGCGCAAAAACATTGAGAAGGATGAAATTATTATTCTCAAAGACATCCATTTCTTGAGAGGCAGATCCACTATGAATCCTGAATCTATTCCCATGATGCGACGCGTCATTGAGATTCTTGTCGCTCGACCTAACATCCATTTTCAAATACGTGGTCATGTGTGCTGCATCAACGCGATGTTTGATGATGCGCTGGATCGCAACTCTATGCGGTCTGATCTTTCTTATGCGCGTGCAAAATTAATCTTCAATATATTGTCTGACTATGGCGTGGATCCCAACCGCATGTCATTTGAAGGATACGGCCGTAAGAAACCCTTAGGCGGTAGCGATCGCGATGACCGTCGCGTGGAACTTTTTATTACAAAAGTCGAATAATTCCCTTTTTTTGAATCTATTCATCGTAATATTGCGATGAATATGGGAACAACTAAAACATCCATTTTTTCGCGTGAGGTAAACGAGGTTTCCGCTTTCGCGAAAGCAATATCTCATCCAGCCAGAGTTGCTATTATTCAGCATTTGTTGAATCGGGAAACTTGTGTTTGTGGTGATCTTGTGGACGAGATAGGTCTTGCACAAGCGACGATCTCGCAACATTTAAAAGCGCTGAAACAAATAGGTATTCTCAAAGGAACCGTAGAAGGTACCAGCACCTGTTACTGTATGAACATGGAGCGCTGGAATGAACTTAGGAACCAATTGGAATCACAGTTGCTCGGTATTGCTCATTGTTCAACTGATTGCTGTTAGGATTTAAGTTATGTATAAAATAATCTTACTTCTTACGGTTTTGATTTTCACAGGTTGTGAAGACCATACTGCAAGTGAAATCGAACAGATCACAGCCTACTACAAAGGTTTTCAAGATTCGGATTTCAATCAAATCAAGGAAACCATAGCAGACAGTATCACATTAGTAGAAGGCTCTTATAAAATGGCTTATTCCAAAGAAGGTTTTCATGAACATTTCAAATGGGATTCTGTATTTAATCCTTCTTACCAAGTGGTTAAAATAGAACCCAAAGAAGATCAATACGTTGCGGAAATTTCTGTGAGTTCTTCCAGATTTAAGTTTTTAAAAAATAATCCTCTAGTTTCTAAGCAACGATTCTACTTTAAATCGGGTCAGATTAATCGTATTGAAAATGTTGGGTTTATTGGGACAGATTGGCAACAATGGACGGCTCAAAAAGAAGCACTAATCGGTTGGATAGCGATCCATCATCCAGAGTTGGATGGGTTTATCAATGACTTGACGATGCAAGGTGGCATAGATTATTTGCAGGCAATAAAACTTTATCAAAACAGGGAAAGATCTTAATTAAAGTCAAGGCAATTGACAACAATATACTTATGAAACTATCACAATTTACAGAACAACTTAAAAACCTCAATCGCATCAGCTTTCAGCTGGAAGATGGAACCGAAGTTCCAGGACACTTTCACGTCACTGAAGTAGGAAAAGTACACCGCCATTTTATCGACTGTGGTGGTAAGGAACGCGAGGAAACCGTGGTCAACTTCCAATTGTGGAATGCGGACGATTATGACCATAGGTTACACCCAGAAAAACTGGCTCACATAGTAACTCTTTCAAAAGAACACCTAAATCTTCCCGATGCAGAGATTGAAGTAGAATATCAAGCTGGTACTATAGGGAAATATGGATTGGAGTTGCATGAAGGAACATTCATCCTGACCAACAAACAAACCGCTTGCCTCGCTGAAGACGCCTGCGGTATCCCGCAAAAGGAATCCGTTAGCGTAGAGCGTACTCGCAGTGAAAAACCAAAAATCAAGTTTTCAGACCTGCAGGGAAATTCCTGTGCACCTGGTTCTGGATGTTGCTAAAAAACATAGACATGTTTCAAAAACTAAAACAGCATATCGAAGAGCTCGATGTAAATACCATTGCAGAAGACCGCAAAGCATTATTGGATGAACTGACTGCTTATATTTCATTCAAGAAAAAAGAGAATCAGCCTATTAACCTCAACTTTATCTGTACGCATAACTCGCGCCGTAGTCATTTAGGGCAGATCTGGGCTGCTGCTATGGCTTCCTATTTCGAAATTTCTGATGTTCTTACTTTTTCAGGTGGTACAGAAACAACAGCCGTTTTTCCAATGATCATCAAAACATTGCAGTCGCAAGGCTTTAGGATTGATATAGTGGATGAGTCAGAGAATCCGCTGTATGAGGCGGCTTATGGGGAAGATGATGCCGTGTACTTGTTTTCTAAGATCTATGATGATGAAAGCAATCCTGATGAAAATTTTGCAGCTATTATGACCTGCTCACAAGCAGATGAAGGTTGTCCATTCATTGCAGGAACCGACAAAAGGATTGCGCTCACTTATGAAGATCCTAAGGTTTCTGATGGAACTGAACAGCAGGAAGCAACCTATCTGGAAAGAAGCACCCAGATCGCTACGGAAATGAAATACGTTTTCTCTAACATTTAAAGAAATCTAAAGAATGAGAACAGCTAAGGTCATATTCCTGATTTTGATATGCTTTTCCAGCTGTAAAGAAGTTGAGCAGGCCGAAACGTATCAAGCCGACATCGAAATCCTAAAAGAACAAGTTGACTCCTTAAAATTGATATCTGAAAAAGCACAATCAAATTATTGGTTTGATTATGAATTTGATGGAAACAAGTTGGTCAAAAATGGTATTAGTAATCCAGAAGGATTCATTGAAAATAGTCTTCGTAAAAATGAAGAATTGATTCCTATCAATGCAGCTCTAGGTGGAAAAATGGGTTTCGGTAATATTCAAGTTTTAAGTAGTGAATGGTTAATTGCAGAATTTGATGATGGCCATATTTTAGGAAAAGCTATTTATAAGTTTAGCTTAAACAATAACAATCAACTGGATTTTGAATTGCTTGACTATCAAGTTCCTGAATAATTAAAAAAGATGTCAAAAACCAAAAAACTGGATTTTCTAAGTCGGTACCTGACGCTTTGGATTTTTGTAGCAATGCTCATTGGAGTATTTCTGGGAAACATTATTCCAAATATTGAGGCTACTATTGATCGGTTCTCTTATGGAACGACGAATATTCCCATAGCTATTGGGTTGATCTTAATGATGTATCCGCCGCTGGCAAAGGTTAATTATTCGTTGCTTCCTAAGGTGTTTACTAATGTCAAAATATTGAGCATATCGCTTTTACTCAATTGGATCATCGGTCCGGTTCTTATGTTTATCCTAGCCATGATTTTTTTGCAGGATCATCCAGAATACTCAATTGGTTTGATTTTGATAGGTCTTGCTCGCTGTATTGCCATGGTACTCGTATGGAACGATCTCGCCGATGGTAACAAAGAATACGGCGCAGCGCTTGTAGCGCTCAATAGTATATTTCAGGTATTTGCTTATTCATTTTATGCTTGGTTGTTTATCACAGTTTTACCACCCTATTTTGGGATGGAAGGAGCCATTGTAGACATTGAACTTTCTACTATTGCGATAAGTGTTGCTATCTATTTAGGGATTCCGTTTGCGCTAGGTTTTTTGAGTAGATTGATTTTGGTTCCCATATTTTCTAAGAATTGGTATGAGAATAAATTCCTGCCATTGATAAGTCCAATTACGCTCATCGCTCTGTTATTCACCATTATCATTATGTTCTCGCTCAAGGGAAAAATGATCGTTGAAATTCCGTTTGATGTGTTGTTGATTGCGGTACCGTTGATTATTTATTTTGCTATCATGTTCTTGATCGGGTTCTTTGTGAGTAAATGGAACGGCGCGACTTATGATCAGAATGCTGCTATTTCCTTTACTGCCGCAGGTAATAATTTTGAACTGGCAATTGCTGTTGCCATAGCTGTTTTTGGTATCAATTCTGGTCAGGCGTTTACCGGTGTGATTGGACCGCTGGTAGAAGTTCCTGCGTTGATTTTACTGGTGCGTTTGTCGTTTTGGCTGAAAGGGAAATATTATACTAATCACAAAGCATAAGTAGAAGTATTCCTGAAATAGTACCTTTAATTCATGGGTCACAACCACTCTCACGATCATAGTTCTACCGGCAACATCAAGTTTGCCTTTTTCCTGAACCTTGGTTTTACGATTCTTGAAATTATTGGTGGCATCTATACCAACAGTATCGCCATCGTCAGTGATGCAATTCATGATCTGGGTGACACTTTATCCTTAGGTAGCAGCTGGTATCTACAACACAAAAGCGAAAAGAAATCTGATAAGAAATTCAGTTATGGGTATCGCAGATTGTCCCTTCTTGGGGCACTCATCAATGGAGTAGTTTTGGTTTTGGGTAGCGCTTACGTGATTTACGAAGCGATCAAACGTTTGCAGAATCCAGAGCCCAGCGATGCTCAAGGAATGATCATTTTTGCTATCATAGGAGTTGCTGTAAATGGTTATGCAGCTTACAAACTAACTCACGGCAAATCCATGAATGAAAAAGTGATGTCTTGGCACATGATAGAAGATGTGTTGGGCTGGGCAGCTATTCTGGTGGCAGCGATAATTCTTTATTTCTATGATAATCAGTATATCGATCCCGTACTATCACTATTGATAACGGCATATATCCTATTCAACGCTTTCAAGAGATTGAGAGAAACTATGTTTTTATTTCTACAGGGAATTCCTGCTGATATTGATCTGGATAAAATCAAGAGCGAGCTGCTGCAATTGGATCATGTGTGTTCTTTACATCACACCCATATCTGGTCACAGGATGGCGAGCACCATGTCTTTAGTACACACGTAAAGCTTGAAAATATTGATGCTCTTGATCAATTGTCACGCGTTAAAAAGAAGATCAATACCACTCTCGAATCCTATGATTTTGAGCATTTGACTATTGAGATCGAACTAGATTCTTCAGATTGTAGCGTGCAAGTTGCCGAATGATGATTTGTAACAAATCAGTAATTTATGAAAGATAACTTTCAGCGATTTGCCATCATCTCCATGTGTGGAATACCATCTTCTAGATAGCGCTTACCCGTTTCTTTAAAACCTAAGTCTTCATAGAATTTCTTAAGGTAGACTTGTGCAGAGATTTTGATTAAAGGTTCCACTTTTGCGAAGGCAATGGTGTTTTTGTCTTTTTGCTTATCAAAGGCAAACTCCATACTTGCCTTCATTATTTCCTTCCCATAATCCTTGCGTCGGTGTTTTGGGCTCACAACAACACGGCCGATACTTGCTGCATCAAAATAATCACCTGCTTTAAAAAGCCTTGTATAAGCAGCTAATTCCTCATCATCGTAACCCAGAACATGCATCGCTTTTTGATCCTTGCCGTCTACATCTTGATACACACAATCCTGCTCTACCACAAATACCTCACTGCGCAACTGTAGTAACGCATACAGCTCTTTTATGGATAGTTCTTCAAAAGATTTGATACGTATTTCCATAAATTAGAAGCGTTTGGGAACGTTTTTAGGCTGCGGCGGCTTGATACCAATCCGTATATCTGTAATGATTTTTTCCAGCATGTTGCCAAATTCCTCATCACCTTGAGCCATGAACTCTTGGCGTTTGGTATCCAGATCGGCTAGGGTTTCTTCTTTTTCGTCATCTTCATACAACTCGAGTTCCCGCCATATTTCCATGAGTTTCTTCTCTGGATGAACGGCCGTGCGCAACTGGTGGATTATTATGGAAGCTTCTTTTTTCATAGCATTCTCCACTAAGGCAGAGATCTTATTTTGTTTCCGCTGATGCGAAAATCAATCTGTTATTAATTCAATTCTTTTTGGAGGATTTTCCACCTTTTTAAAAGCTAAAGCTTCCCACGCCACGACAACGATTCTTGATTATGCTGTTTCAATAAAACCTCATCAGATTGATAGGCCTTCATATAATTCACCGTTGTCAACAATTGCTCGTCACTTAGATTTTTATAGGCTGGACTTTTAAGTCGTCTGTTCCACTGGTCTCCTACAACTTGATCCAGCGCAATGCGCCAGTAGCAATGATTCTTAAAATGAAAATCTGGATATACAGTAGGAAGTTGGTTTCCCAACTCTAAATACTGCTTTTCCAAATCACTGCGATTCATACTCTAACAGGAGATCTTTTTCACACGTCGATCATGACGTCCACCTTCAAAAGGTGTATTTATAAAAGTCTCTACCAGTCCTACAGCTTGCGGGATAGAAGTAAAGCGCGCTGGAATACAGATGATGTTAGCATCGTTGTGCTGCCTTGCTAAAAATGCAATCTCTTTAGACCAACAGGTTGCACCACGAACTTCTGCATACTTGTTTACCGTCATGGAAACACCTTGAGCGCTTCCACAAATAACTACTGCAAGATCTGCTGTACCATTCACTATATCTTGTGCTACTGGATGGGCAAAATCTGGATAATCTACACTATCTGATCTATCTGTACCATGATTGGTAACCTTGTGACCTTTTTCTTCTAGAAATTCAACGATAGCCTTCTTATATTCAGGTCCTGCGTGATCGTTTCCTATGGAAATATTCATAATTCGTCAATTTTAGACTTCAAAAATAATGGGTTCAGCGCATTATGTACTTATCAACAACGAATGATTAACAGGATTCAATAACCTATGCATTACCTGTTAAAAAGATCTAAAAGAAAGTTCTTGCTTTATCCAATTAAAAAAGCATATGAAAATTTACATCGGGATAACCTTAAGATAACATTGCTTTTTTCCAGCAAGTTTTGAGAGTCTAACGATAGGTAATCAACAATTGACCTAGCGTTGTCTTTTAAACATTCTTTAGTGAATAGCAGTTATGCACAACTGTGGATGAAATACAGTAAATCATTGGTTTCTAAAAAAATGGCATTCTAATAAGCCGTGTATAACTGCTTATAAACTCCCTTAATATACAAATGCAAAAAACTGTTCATCATATTATACCGCTATCCACACTACATCATCATCATCATTTTTTTTTAAATAATTAGAAAAAGAAAAATATGATAGTATTTATTGTTGATAACAGGAAAAGAGTTTTTTAAGGTGAAGATGTTTTTGGATGTTCCCATCCCGCCAAAAGGCGCCATGGTCGGGCAGTACGTTACAATATTTTTGAGTAGTACTATATGGTGAAAAGGCTCAAAAAGGATTTTCACTCCTTTCCCTAACGCAGCTTTGGTGCTGTATGTTAAGATTAAATGAGTTAGATATAACTCAGGTAAACATGGACACGTTGCAAAAAGGCATGTCGATATATCTGCAGATAGTAAAAGTAGAAGAGATGATGGATATCAAGCTTTCGCGAAAGCGATATGATCTATGAAATGGGACCTAAACTAACGTAATAAAACGCAAGAACTCCTAAAAGTAAGATTCCTACAAATAGAAGGATTGCGACGTTAGAAAGATTAATAAGCTTTTTCATTCTCATAATATTTACGCTTTGACTTTAAACGCATACAAAAGTTTAACAAATATAATCGATTTTCATAAAATCAAGTTAATAAAAGGTAAAGTAGAGCTTATCAAATTGCATTAAGATCTTCTTATTAAGTACGACAGTTTGAATAGATTAACTTTGCGACCGTATGAATAACAAGAAGAAAAAGAGCGGTAAGACTAAGTTTCAAAACCTTACCCAGTCGATCATCAATGTTTTAAAGTCTGATGAGAATACGACCTACAACTACAAACAGATTTGTTCCAGATTAGGAATAACAGATAGCAGTACTCGCAACCAAGTCATAAAAAAACTACACCAGCTCAAATCAAAAGGGAAGATTGAAGAAATCGACCGTGGAAAATTTAAGCTGATCAAGGCTATTGATCACTATACTGGTAAAATTGATGTGAGTTCTAGAGGTACAGGTTATGTAATTACCAATGAACTGCAGGAAGACATCATGGTGCCGCGCAAGTCGCTGGGCCAGGCGCTTAACGGTGATGAGGTTGAGGTCTATGTCTATCATAGACGTCGTGGCCAGCAACCAGAAGGTGAGATAACCAGAATTATAAAACGCGCCAAAACCGAATTTGTAGGAACCATCCAGATTCACGAAAAGTTTGCTTTTGTAAACGTTACCGACCATAAAATCCAGACGGACTTTTTTGTTCCCAAGAAATATATCAATGGTGCCAAAGACGGTCAGGTAGTTCTAGTTGAATTTATTGATTGGAATGACAAGCAGGATTCACCAACGGGAAAAGTGAAGTCCATTTTAGGTGATCCAGGCGAGCACAATACAGAGATTCACGCTATCCTAGCGCAGTACGGTTTGCCATACGAATTCCCACCAGAAGTTGAGGAGCACGCAGAAAAGCTGGACACTTCCATTTCTGAACAAGAGATTTCAAAGCGCCGCGACATGCGGGACACGCTTACTTATACGATCGACCCTGCAGATGCTAAGGATTTTGACGATGCACTTTCCTTCAAACGCATGGAAGATGGCAAGTTTGAAATAGGAATTCACATCGCAGATGTTTCTCATTATGTGGAGAAAGATACTGTGTTGGATCAAGAAGCTTACGATCGCGCCACATCGGTTTACCTAGTGGACCGCGTGGTTCCCATGCTACCAGAAGTACTATCCAACGGTGTTTGTTCGCTGAACCCGCATGAGGATAAATTGACTTTTTCTGCTGTCTTTATCATGGACGGTAATGGTAAAGTTTATAAAGAATGGTTTGGTCGTACGATCATGCATTCAGACCAGCGTTTTGCTTATGAAGAGGCGCAACATATTATTGAAACAGGTAAAGGGGAAATTCCTGGATATATATCGCTTTCGCGAAAGCAGACTACCATCAATCCTGATATTGTAGATGCCACGTTAACGCTGGATTCCATCGCAAAGAAAATGCGCAACCAGCGTATGAGTGATGGTGCTCTAAGTTTTGATAAAACGGAAGTGAAGTTTGAACTCAATGAGAATGCGGTACCAACTGGAGTCTATTTCAAGACCTCAAAAGATGCCAACAAACTTATTGAAGAATTCATGTTGCTCGCTAACAGAAAAGTAGCGGCATTCATTGGGAAACGCAATCCTAAACAGACCTTTATTTATAGGATTCACGATGAGCCTAATGATGAGAAATTAGGTGCTTTGTCTAAGTTTGTCACACGTTTTGGCCACCGATTAGACCTTCGGGATCGTAAGACGATTACCTCATCCTTGAACAAATTATTGGATGATGTAAAAGGTCAAAAGGAGCAAAATATGATCGATACACTAGCGATTAGAACTATGTCCAAAGCTGTTTATTCCACAGATAATATAGGTCATTATGGTCTTGCTTTTGATTATTACTCACATTTTACAAGTCCTATACGTCGTTATCCTGACGTGATGGTCCACAGATTATTACAACACTACCTGGATGGTGGGAAATCGGTTAGTGAAGAGCAATATGAGGAAAAATGCCAGCATTCTACTGAGATGGAGATTCTTGCCACTAAAGCAGAACGAGACAGCATCAAATACATGCAGGTCAAGTTCATGAAAGATCACGCAGATGAGGAATTCCTAGGTGTAATTTCTGGTGTGACCGATTGGGGAATTTATGTGGAGATCCTATCTAACAAATGTGAGGGAATGATACGTCTTGGCGACCTAGATGATGATTCTTACGAGTTTGTGGAAGAAGAATATGCCGTGATAGGAAGACGTACTAAAAACGCTTACCGCTTAGGTGATGAAGTTTATGTGAAAGTCAAAAATGCAGATCTAGTGAAGAAACATCTGGATTTCTGGATGGTAGGCGCACGAGCTGAGGTAGAGAAGTAGATTAAAAGTTTTATGATTTCAACTTTTGAAAAACTGAACTATCTATCTGTTTTATGCATCATCATACTTTTAGTTTCATGCGGACAAAATAGACATGAGAAAATATTGAACGGATATTGGAAAGAAACTGAGGTTGATAGTGTAACGTGGCATTTCAATCGCGATTATTTAGAAATAATTAATGCTGATTCTGGAAAGTTGGATTGGAAAGCAACTCAGACAAGTATACATTTTGATTATCCAATTTTTTACTGGGATACTTTAGGTAGGATTATCGATGATAATGATGAGATTTTGATTAAATATAAACTCTCAAATCAAGAAGACAGTCTCTTTGGAACATTGAAAAACAAATTTGGAGTTCATAAATTCGATTTAGTACGTTTAAAAGAGAAATAGTAGTTTGAAAACTAAGATTTGCCATACCTGTAATCAAGAACATACGACCTTATATCGCGTACAGATCCAGAAAGGTGGCGATTGGATATTCTGCTGTAAACAATGCACAGAACGACATCAAGTCTTACCAGATTATAGATATGGTGGCACCTGGAAAGGTCATAGACATTAGAGTATGAAGTATTCTTTTTTAGTAGTAGCGCTTATATTCATTTCCTGTAAATCAGATAAAGACAATTATGAGCCACAATCTATCGATTGGATGTTGGGAAGTTGGGTTAGAGTAGATGGTCGTTCTGACCGTACCAGTTATGAAGTGTGGGAAAAAAACGGTGACGATTATGTTGGAATAGGATATACACTCCAAAATAACGATACGATTTTCAAGGAAGAAATGAGGCTAACTGATACAGGCCAATGGATGCTCGTGGTTTCAGGTGCAGAAAATGGTGATGTGGCTTTTATTTCTCAAGAACTACAGGATGACAAACTCAGTGTTTACAATCCCATGCACGATTTTCCGAAGGAGATTCATTATTGGATCCAGGATGATACGCTTAGAGCTTCTGTTGGTAACGATGGAGAGAAGATTGAATTTAGCTTTGTGAAGCGATAGGATATACTTCTCATGAATTATTAGCGTTGACTGTAACAATTCTCCAACAACGACATCTTTAACAAAACACAACTCATGAAAAACATACTATCTATCATCGCATTCTCATTGTCACTAGCTGTTGCCGCACAAGGCGATAAAGAGGTAAACATTGACAATTTCCACACTATTAAAGCTTATGATCTTATCAATGTGCAATTGGTAAAGTCTGATGTGAATAAATTAGAGATCAAGGGAAAAGACTCAGATAATGTCACTTATGTATTTAAGGATGGTTTGTTAAAACTGCGCATGGATACCAACAAGATCTTTGATGGTAACAACACGTACGTGACCGTGTTTTACACCGATTTAAAAACGATAGACGCTAATGAAGGTGCAGAGATTTATGCTAAAGATATCTCTGGACAAGATTCTGTCGAGATAAAAACTCAAGAAGGCGCACGGGTTGTTGCTGGCGTTGATCTAAATAAAATAGATGTTCGCGCTGTGACTGGTGGTATTGTAGAACTTCATGGTAAAGTCATCAAGCAAAATGTTACCGTTAATACTGGCGGCATCGTTGAGAATAGAGAACTTAAATCAGAAACTACAGAGGTAAAAGTACAAGCTGGTGGCGAGGTTGAGGTCTATGCGAGCAAATCTGTGGACGCAAGAGTTCGTGCCGGTGGCGATATCATTGTTTACGGCAATCCTAAAAATGTGAACCAGAAATCTTTATTTGGTGGTGATATTGTTATCAAATAGATAACACCTATTTGCCTTATTCTTTTCAAATCCTATTGCATACCTTTGGTAGTCTAGCCTTATGACTACATGGTAGAAGATATTATTAGCGCTATCCCTTTAGGATTTGTCATTGCATTTCTTATAGGTCCCGTATTTTTCGCATTACTTGAAACCAGTGCCATTAAAGGTTTTAGGGCAGCGCTTGCTTTTGATATAGGCGTTATAGTAGCAGACATTATCTTTTTAATGGTTGCCTATTTTATGACTTCTTCCATACTGGAGAAGCTCAAAGATGATCCTAGCTTATTTGTTTTTGGAGGTGGTATTTTAGCCGCATATGGAGTTATTTCATTTGCTCAAACCCGTAAATCCTATCTTAAAGAAGTCGATCCTAATGTACTGATCGTACAGAACAATAACTATTTGAAACTAGCCATCAAAGGCTTTTTACTCAATTTTATCAATGTTGGCGTTCTTGGATTTTGGTTGGGATTGATCGTTGTTTTTAGTCCGCAGATGGAAGGTGATGGTAATAGAATCTTGATCTTTTTCTCGACGACTTTATTGGTCTACTTTATAGTAGACATTTTTAAAATCATGCTCGCCAAAAGCCTCAATAGATACCTCACACCATTGCGTATCTTTTGGTTAAAGCGACTTATTGCTATTATCATGATGGTTTGTGGTGCAGTATTGATTTTCAAAGGATTGTTTCCAGAAACATCTGAGCAATTTGAAGAGCGCATACACATTATGCCAGAGCTAGTAGATCCAACTGATGCAGAATCCTACCAAGACAGTCTACTCAAAGTCATAGAAGAAGAGCGTAAGAGAAAACAAACGCCAGTGAGACAAGTTCCAAAGAAAGATCCTATTACTGTTCCTGATTTTGATCCTTCCAAACAAACTAATAAGCCAGAGATTGATACGCAAGAAGACAGTCTCTTGAAACTGATAGATTCAACAATGCAAAATCCCTAGCCATAGAACTAGGGATTTGCTGTAGAGGCGTCAAGCGGATTCGAACCGCTGTACAAGGTTTTGCAGACCTTTGCCTAGCCACTCGGCCATGACGCCCTAAATTATTGGGACTGCAAAAATAACAAATATTCTTTCTTAACTACGTTTGACCACCATAGATATTTGATGGCAACGATCGGCTTATCGTGATTGTTCCATCTGGATGGTCACCATTTCTACATCGCCGCCTAATGGTGGATTGAGTTTTGAAACTTTCACCTGAATTTCCTGTACCATTTCTTCCTCAACAAAAACACGATCAATAATGCGTTGCGCTACATGTTCCAGCAGTTTGGAACGCACCGCCATTTCTTCCTTGATCACTTTATTGAGATAGACATAATCCACGGTATCACTCAAGTCATCGGTTTTGGAGCTTTTGGTCAAATCTGTGGTGACCTCAAGATCCACGCGGTATTCACTACCTATGAGTTCTTCCTCGGTCAGGCAGCCGTGATTGGTATAGACACGTACGTTATTCAGGATAATTTTATGCATGTGGTAAAGATAGAATCAAGAAATGAGAATCAAGAAGTATGATTGAAGGGATCATGATTGTAGATATTTCGCTTTCGCGAAAGCGAAATAAACATAATCCATCGCTACAATTTAGTAGCCGTAACTGAACCTACAATCCAGTTTATCTACATTATCAACAACCTAATCACTAACTTTGTGGGTTAAATCCAACGGTTATGAGCGATACGGTAAAGCGCAACAATTTTATAGAAGATATTATTGATGAGGATCTAGAACAAGGTCTGGATCAACAGAAGTTGCGATTTAGATTCCCGCCAGAGCCTAATGGTTTCTTGCACATAGGACATGCCAGTGCGATATGTTTAAACTTTGGACTAGGTGAGAGATATAACCAGCCGGTCAACCTTAGATTTGACGATACCAATCCTGCAAAGGAAGAAGCCAAATTTGTAGACGCCATAAAGAATGACGTGGAATGGTTGGGTTACAAATGGGATAATCTATGCTATGCGTCAGATTATTTCCAACAATTGTATGACTGGGCGATCCAATTGATCAAGGATGGAAAGGCTTATGTTGATTCTCAATCCAGTGTTTTAATTGCAGAACAAAAGGGAACACCTACAGAGCCTGGCGTTGATAGTCCATTCAGAAATAGAACCGTTGAGGAAAATCTGGAGTTATTTGAAGGAATGAAAAACGGTGATTTTGGCGAGTCAGAGCATGTTCTACGTGCTAAAATCGATATGAAATCCACCAACATGCTTATGCGTGATCCTATTATTTATCGAGTGGTAGATCGTGCACACCATCGTACAGGAACTGATTGGAAGATTTATCCTATGTACGACTGGACACATGGAGAAAGTGATTACATCGAGCAGATCAGTCATTCATTCTGTACGCTGGAATTTTTACCACATAGAGAATTATACAACTGGTTCCTGGATCAAATTGTAGATCCAGAAAAGATTAGACCTAAGCAACGCGAGTTTGCAAGACGTAACGTATCGCATACCGTCACCAGTAAGCGCAAATTGCAGCAGTTAGTGGAGCAAGGCGTGGTAACCGGCTGGGACGATCCCAGAATGACAACCATCAGTGGTTTGAGACGTCGCGGTTATACCGCAGACGCCATCAAGAATTTTGCAGAATCGGTCGGGATTGCAAGACGTGAGAATCTAGTGGATATGAATCACCTAGAATTCCACCTGCGTGAGGATCTCAACAAAAAAGCAGATCGTGTCATGTGTGTGCTTGACCCAGTAAAACTGGTCATCACCAACTATCCAGAAGGAAAAACCGAAATGCTGGAAGCAGAAAACAGTCAGGAAGATGAATCTCGTGGCTATCGCGAGGTACCATTTTCCAAAGAGCTATACATCGAGCGTGAAGATTTTAAGGAAAGTGCCAATAAAAAATACTTCAGACTTACTATAGGAAAGGAAGTCCGCTTAAAGAACGCTTATATCATCAAAGGTGAATCCTGCATCAAGGATGCTGATGGTAACATTACTGAAATCCACGCTACCTATGATCCAGATTCTAAAAGTGGTAGTGGTACAGAGGCCAGCATGCGACGTGTGAAGGGAACACTTCACTGGGTTAGTAAAGAACATGCCGTACCGGTTGAGGTGCGATTGTACGATCGCTTATTCACCGTTCCATCGCCTGATACAGATAAGGATAAGGATTTCATGGAATTTGTGAACAAGGATTCCTTAGAAGTCATTACTGCAATGGCAGAACCAGAGATGAAAAAACTAAGAGTAGGCGATACGGTGCAGTTCCAGCGTTTAGGATATTTCTGCGTGGATCCAGATACGACAGCAGACCACATGGTTTTCAATCGCACGGTGACCCTACGCGATACTTGGGCTAAGGTCGAGAATGCCGATTAATTGCAGATAGATTAGAATAGGTTCGCTTTCGCGAAAGCGAACTATGAATAGGTAGTACAACAGCCTTTCAACTTATGAACTAACCAAAATATCATTTGTTATAACCTGTGATAAAATCTGTTGGTTTTTAACATGAAATTTAGGTGATTCCCAATTTTGGGATTGATTTAATAGTTTTCCACCGTAAGGTTAACGACCCATTAACGAACGTGGGTTTTTCCTCACGTATCTTTGTACCATACAATTAATCAAAATAATTATCAAAAATGGCAAATAAAGGAACAGGACTTATAGCATTATTAGCAGGTGCAGCAGTAGGAGCAGCAGCAGCATTGTTATACGCACCAGAAAGTGGTGAGCAAACTAGAAAAAAATTGTCTAAACAGGCAAAGAAAACACAAGGAGACATCGAGCGTTCTACACGTGAGACTTACAACAACCTTGCTGGAAGAGCAAACGAATTAAAAGGAACCATCAGTGAGCGTCTTGACAGCGCTTTATCAAGTGCTTCTTACAAAGCAGATGACGCTATCGTTGCACTAGAAGATAAATTAGAGCAACTACGTTCTAAAAATGCAAAACTGCAAAAGCCAGGTTCAGTAACTGAAGCGGTAGATACAGTGAAGGCAAAAGTAAAAGCATAATTCAAGGATTTGAGCAAAAGCATTAAAGAAAATTTTGAAGATTTATCATCGACGGCCAAGGGTTACCTTGAGTCGTCGATTGCTTATTATAAGTTAGACTTCTTCAAAAAGATGATGAAGATCACTATTGATGCTTCTCATAAACTTATACTTGCTTTTTTCTTGCTGATAGGCTTATTGTTTATAAGCGTAGCGGCCAGTATTTATATTGGTAATTTAGTAGGTAGTCTTTCTGCTGGTTATTTGATCATGGGAGGTTTTTATTTAATACTGGTAGTTGTTTCTGCATTAACGCTGAAACCCGTGTTGAGAAAAATTATTCTACAGCGAGCCAGCAAGTCTTATTTTAATGACAAAAATGAAATCGAGACTGATGAATGATAAAAAGATATATAGCAGTTTTAGCGATATAAATAGAGATCTACAGATTCTTGAATTAGAAAAGAAGATAGCTTTTGAGAAGATGAAGATTGATATTGAAGACGTAAAACGCAGCATCTCTCCTTCACACATCGTTAGCAAAGCATGGCACAATGTGTCTGATGGAGCGATCCACATGGCTCAAAAACTATTGGGCAACTAGCTTGTACTAATACATAAAAAAAGCGCTGATCGTTTAATCAGCGCTTTTTTTGTTTAATAATCTTCTGGATTATGAGTCAAAGTTATCATCGTCATAATTAGATTCCTCAGTTGGCGGGATGCGCTTGCGAGGTTTTGGTTCGATGCCTTTGTTCTTATTCTCCTTCTTCATCTCTTCACCTATGCGTGCACTAGCGGTAAAACTTGCGATCATGTTATTCAACATATCACTACCAGCTTGTGGTGAGTTAGGTAAAAGAATCAAGTTAGAGTTGGTGTGTTCACCTATGGATTGTAATGTATCATAGTGTTGGGTTACTACAATAAGCGCACTCGCTTCCTGTGAATTGATACCAACGTTGTTCAACACATCTACAGACTCTTCAAGACCACGAGCGATCTCACGACGCTGGTCTGCGATACCTTGACCTTGTAGGCGTTTGGATTCTGCTTCAGCGCGTGCTTTTGCTACGATTTTGATACGTTCAGCTTCAGCTTCGTATTCTGCGGCGGTTTTCTCACGCTCTGATGCATTGATACGGTTCATAGCAGCCTTTACCTGTACATCAGGATCAATGTCTGTTACAAGCGTCTTGATGATATCATAACCATAATCCATCATAGCTTCGTTCAATTCACGTTTTACAGCAATGGCGATGTCATCTTTCTTTTCAAAAACGTAATCAAGCTTCATTTTTGGAACCTCTGCACGTACCACGTCAAAAACATAAGCGGTGATCTGATCATGCGGATTCTGCAATCTGTAGAATGCATCATACACTTTCTCACGACGTACCTGGAATTGAACAGAAATTTTAAGACGCACAAACACGTCATCTTTCGTTTTTGTCTCGACGATTACATCCAATTGCTGAATCTTCAAGTTGATGCGTCCAGCCACCTTATCGATTAACGGGACCTTTAATTGGAGACCAGAATTACGTATGCTGGTAAACCTACCGAACCGTTCTATAATGGCAGATGTCTGCTGTTTCACTGTAAAGAATACACTGAATAATAAAAATATACCGATGACTACTATGACCGGTAGAATGAATAACTCCATGTTGTTTTATTTGATTAGGTTAAGATACAAACCATTAGTCTTAAGTTTGCCCGTTCAGTTACAAAATATGAGGTCCCTAATAGTATCAATCGTGTTTATCTTTTGCCTGGTGCAAGCACATTCACAAAAGTATAGAGCAAATATCAACCGGTTAGGAATAGGTGCAGACGTTACTTTTTTGCAATTGGATAGCGATCAAGTGAACACTGCAACCGCTCTAGGTTATGCTGGATATCTCGAGACGCGTGGCGAGTTCAATCGCAGTCTGGATATGATTTACTCCATAGCAATTTTCAATCACAATCTAGAAGTAGAAGAGTTTGCCAGTGATCAGCAATTGGAAACTAGTCTGCTGGGCGCCAAAATTAAATTTCTTCTCGCTTACAGACCATTTGGAACTCCAATATTAACGCTGGAGGCAGGCCCATCAGCCACACTCAATGGTGAGTTCAAGTTTGATGAATCTCAAGAAAATCTATTGGTAGGTAGCGTGAATCCTGTAACCGTTGAAGAGTTCAAGAAAACCACGAGCTTCAATTTTGGCGCCGTTGGTGGACTTTCGGTAGGTATAGATAATTTTAGGATCATGGCGCATTACCATTATAATTTCATCGATGTGCTAGATGGTGTTGACACGTTAGGCAATGAATTGGAAGGGAAGCTAAGTTATGTGAGCGCAGGGCTCAGGTTGTATCTTTAAATATTATTTATTCTGGGCGTGACCACAACCGTTCGCTTAGGCTCGCGGTAGCCGTCAGGCTATACGCTACAAGTCCTCGTGCCGCTTATGGCGTCACTGTGGGCTTTCCGTTGCTATCCTTCACGCGCTTGCCGCTGAAATATTAATAGCTTTTGCTTTGAGAAAACTCTTGCTAACCTCATGCTCAAAGCTCGTAGGAAAGTGTTTAACTCAAAGTTTTAAGTGAAGTCTCTTTACTGAGCTGCGTCTAATTGATCGATGGCAAATTGGATTCTATTTACCGTTTCCTGCTTTCCAATCAAACTAGCAATCTCAAAAACATCAGGTCCCATAAGGCTTCCCACAAGAGAAAGTCGCAAAGGCATCATCACTTTACCAAATCCCATTTCCTGTTCCTTGATCCATCCTTTGACCGCATCGCTTAAACCAACGGCACTATCATCATTTGTATTCTGAATGACGGTGATTACATTTTTCATGATTTCTGAGGTATCAGCCTTCCATGATTTGGAAGCTGCTTTCTCATCAAAATCAGTAGGAGCGACAAAGAAAAATCCAGCCAATGCAAACAAGTCTTCTACAAAAACAGCGCGCTCCTTAATCAGACCAACGACGATGTTGACGTAATCTTGGGAGCCATATTCAATGCCTTTGGATTGTAGCGCTTTCGCGAAAGCGTCACCCACAACGGCATCATCCTGCTGTACAAACCATTGTTGTTGGAACCATTTAGTTTTTTCAGGATCAAACTTTGCACCTGAATTATTGACGTGTTCCAGTGAGAAGGCCTGAACCAACTCTTCCAAAGAAAATATTTCCTGCTCAGTTCCAGGGTTCCATCCTAGAAATGCGAGCATGTTGACTACCGCTTCCGGCAAGTAGCCATCCTCGCGATAACCGCTGCTGATTTCACCATTCTCTGGATTCCATTCCAGCGGGAACACAGGGAAGCCCATTTTGTCACCATCTCGCTTACTCAACTTCCCTTTACCGGTAGGCTTTAGGATAAGTGGTAAATGTGCAAACTTAGGAGCTTGCCAGTTCAAACTCTCATATAGCAATACGTGCAGCGCCATACTGGGCAACCATTCCTCACCACGTATCACGTGCGATATTTCCATCTCGTGATCATCAACGATGTTTGCTAGGTGATAGGTAGGCATGCCGTCACTTTTGAATAGCACCTTGTCATCCAATAAACTCGTATCAATTTCAATCCCTTTACGGATCTCGTCAAACATGAATAAAGTTTTGATTTCAGGTTTGAACCGGATCACATATTCATCACCTCTATCTATTCTTTCTTGAACTTCGTTTTCAGTAAGCGTTAGCGAGTTGGTAAATTGTTTTCTGTTGTGATGGTTGTAAATAAATGTTTCTTTATTCGCTTCAGCAGTGGTACGCGCGTCTGCTAGTTCTTCTGCGGTGTCAAAAGCGTAGTACGCAGCGCCATTTTTAATGAGTTGTAACGCATATTTCTTGTAACGATCCTTGCGCTCGCTCTGACGGTATGGCCCATGACCACCATCTTTTCCTGGTCCTTCATCATAAGGTATGTTGCACCAGTTGAGTGATTCTATGATATAATCTTCTGCACCTGGTACGTATCTATTCTGGTCTGTATCCTCAATACGCAGGATAAAAGTTCCATTGTGTTTTTTGGCAAACAAATAGTTGAATAGAGCAGTGCGCACACCACCTATATGTAATGGTCCTGTTGGACTAGGAGCAAATCTTACACGAACATTTTCACTCATAACTTAGGCAATTTTTGAGGTGGCAAAGATAGGGATTGCTTGTGGTGTGAAGAAGTTATAAGCAGTGATTGATGTTAGGGTATTGTTAGAGTTACTAAATATTCACGTCAAAAAAATTTACGGCGTTTTGAGAAAAATGTCTTCGTCTTATTTGTTAAGGTAATTTCATAAGTGAGTTAACGAAACGGTATTGTCTTTGTGATGATACTTCCCGAATTCCCGCTCTAATTCCCGTAAATCCGAAACTGGGTAAACGCGTGAGCGATAGTAGCGGAAATCCTTTTTTTGAGATTGCCTTTAGCATGTCAAGAAAAGATTGAAGCGAATAGCGCGACCCCTAAGGGTCACGCTCAAATAAATAGTATTTTTAGTCGTTTCTAATTATAAGCTAGATATCTGTCAATGACCAATTTCCAAATCATAGAACAAAAGCTGAACCGCTTCATTCGCAAATACTATGTGAATGAATTGATTCGTGGCGTTATTCTGTTTTTGGCGATTGGGTTGCTGTATTTCATTACCGTTTCTGTGATTGAATATTTTTTCTGGCTTAGTAAGTTGGGACGCACGATTTTGTTCTGGTCATTTATCGCGGTAGAGTTAGGATTGCTTTTCAAGTTTGTGGCGATTCCTGTGGCTAGGCTTGTAAAACTCTTTTCTGGAATTGATTTTAGAGATGCGAGCGAGATCATTGGGAATCATTTTCCAGAGGTTTCAGATAAGTTGGTCAATGTGTTGCAATTGCACGCCACTGGCGGTGATGATGAGTTGACCTGGGCCAGTATTAATCAGAAAAGTGAAGACTTGAAGCCTATACCTTTTAGTATGGCGATTGATTTCAAGAACAATAAGCAATACCTTAAATACCTAGCGATTCCTGTTCTGATTATTGGTGCGCTCATCGCTACAGGGAACAATGATGTTATTGAAAGTGCCTCTAGAGTAGCAGATTATAAGACAGATTACATTCCGCCGGCTCCTTTTTTCTTTGAGGTTATTAATAACGATTTAAATGCTCTTGAAAATGCACCGTTTGAGTTGAATATCAAGGTAAGTGGCAATCGTTTGCCAGAAAATGCCTCTATTGTGGTCGACGGGCAAACGATGTATCTCAATCAACAAGATCTAGAGACTTACACCTATACATTTGAGAGACCAGTTACTAACATTCCATTTTATCTAGTTGCCAATGAGGTGCGTAGCGTCGATTACATCCTCAATGTAGATAAAGTTCCCACCATACAAGGGTTTGAGTTGGAACTGGACTATCCAGCATATACGGGTAAGAGGGACGAGGTTTTAAAGAGTACGGGAAATGCGCTTGTACCGCAGGGAACCAATATTACGTGGAAAGTCAATACATCTGCGACTGATTTGGTTCAATTTAGAACTGCGGATAAGAATACTAATTTTAGTAGTGAGGCTGGTGGATTGTTCGCTTTCGCGAAAGCGATATCTCAACCACTTCCTTACTCCATTGTGACTTCCAATAATAACGTCAGAGATCACGAACAATTGGATTTCAAAATTGAGGTGATCGCAGACGAGTTTCCTGAACTTTCTATGGAGATGAAGCGTGATTCTATTGATGATCGCATCATGTATTTTAAAGGTCAGGCAGCGGACGACTATGGTATACGCAAGCTACAATTGGTCTACTACAAGAACGAGGACACTACTAACAAAACTGTAGTTGCTTTACCTAATACTGGCGGTACTTATCAGCAGTTTGTAAGAGCATTTCCTTCCAATCTACTTTTAGAACCTGGAAACAGTTATAGCTTTTACTTTGAAGTCATTGATAATGATGCGGTAAATGCATTCAAATCGACTAAATCAGAGGTTTATTCCTATAATAAAGCATCTGTTGATGAAGAGGAAGACCTGCAGCTGAAAGAACAAAAGGAATCACTTTCTAACCTTGAAAAAGCATTGAAAGAGCAACAGAAGGAACAAAATCTTATCAAGGAATTATCTCAAGATCAAATCGAGAAGGATGCTCGCAGTTTTAATGATAAGCGCAAACTGGATCAAGCGGTAAAGAATCAGCAAAAAAAAGAGCAGGAAATACGCAAGCAACTAAACCGATTGGAAAACCAACTGGACAAAACTGCTCCTCAGGATGATCCTAAGAAAGCCAAACTTCAAGAACGTTTGCAGGAAACTGCAGCAGAGTCCAAGAAGAATGAAGAATTACTTAAGCAAATTGAAGAATACCAAGACAAGATTTCAAAGGAAGAACTTCAGGAGCAATTAGAGAAATCACAAAATAAAACCAGAGAACAACAACGCAGCCTTAAACAGCTTCTGGAATTGACAAAGCGGTATTATGTCTCGCAAAAATATGAGCAATTAGGCCGTAAGCTCCAAGAGATCGCCGCAGAGCAAGAGGAACAATCGCAAAAAGATGGTATAGACAACAAACAAGAGGATCAGAAGAAGCTCAATGAAGATTATATGAATTGGGAAAAGGAATTACGTGATCTAGAAAAGGAGAACAATGACTTGAAAAAACCCATGGATCTTGATTTTGATCCTCAAGAGAGTGACGACATAAAATCAGAGCAAGAACAAGCTAGTGAGTCACTTATGAATAATGATTCTAAACAAGCTAAACCTAAGCAAAAGTCAGCGGCTGATAAAATGAAGAAGCAGGCTGCCGCGATGGAACAGAATATGCAATCCATGGAAGGCGAGCAAATGGAGGAAGATTTGGAGATGCTTCGTCAAATTCTCGATAATTTGGTGTTATTCTCTCAGTCGCAGGAAACGGTGTTGGAGTCTGTCAAGGCCATGAAGACCAATAGTCCTAAACTGGGAAAAAGTTTAAGATCACAAAAAGAGTTAGAACTTGCCTTCAAGCATGTGGACGATAGTTTATTTGCTCTTTCTTCTCGCAATGCAGATTTAGGGAAAGAAATCAATGAAGAAGTAGTTGACATTTATTATTTCATGGAGAAATCGATGGAACAACTAGCAGAGTTCAATTTGAACCAAGGACAGGTATCCCAACAAACAACATTGGGTGGCGCTAACAAATTGGCGTTATTGCTAAGTAGTGCATTGGATAGTGCAAATAACCCTGATATTTCCTCTGGTAAGCCTAATAAATCAGGCCAAGGCGCAGGTTTTCAACTTCCAGACTTAATCAAAAAGCAGGAAAGTTTGAAAAAAGACGGCGAGGAAGGCGAAGACGGTGACGAAGGAAAGGAAGGAAAAGAAGGTAAGTCCGGTCAACAAGGCCAGAAGCCAGGTGCAGGAAAGCCTGGTGAAAGTGGTGAAGCTGGCGAATCTGGTAAGAACGGAAAACGAGGCAGCTCAGGACAACAAGGTGCCAACGGTAAGTCTGGTCAGAATGGTCAATCAGGCCAAGGTAATGATGGCGATGGAGAAAATGGTAAAGCCGGCAAGGACGGCAACAATGGTGAATCAGGAAATCAAGGCAACAAGGGTAAGTCCGGCAATGGTCAAAGTCCTGGCAATGGTTCCAATGATGGAGATGGTAATGAAGAGAATTCTTATCGGGAAAGTGAAGAGGAAAGCCGTCGTATCTATGACATCTTCAAGCAACAACAAGAATTACGCAATCAGTTAGAGGATATGCTTATCAAGGAAGGCATGCAACAAAAGGTGGATGAAATAAGTGGTGCCATGAAAGGTGTGGAGCGCAAGCTTC
The DNA here is from genome assembly GCF_900101765.1 of Nonlabens sp. Hel1_33_55. Lineage (NCBI taxonomy): Bacteria > Pseudomonadati > Bacteroidota > Flavobacteriia > Flavobacteriales > Flavobacteriaceae > Nonlabens > Nonlabens sp. Hel1_33_55. The sequence continues at coordinate 2,516,950 of NZ_LT627735.1, read as the reverse complement.
TAGACCAAGGTTTTAATAGAGAAGTGCAACAACAAATGAGCGAAATTATTCATGATCTTCTTAAATTGAAAGATGCTAATGCAGAACAAGGTGAAGAACAACAACGACAATCAGAAACCAATTTTAATCAGTTCAACAATCCGTTGAACATGGATCCAGAGCTGATCAAACGTTACTTCAATAATAAAGAAATTCTCAATAGACAAGTATTACCTTTGCAGCCTCAATACCGCACTAAGGTTAAGGAATACTTTAAGACAGATGATTGAATTTTCTTTTCAGACTGAATTCGATTTGGATAACGAAGTAGTGTATGTCGATTGGTTATCTCGTTTAGCTGATCACTACGATGCAACTATCGATTCCTTGGGCTATGTATTTTGTGATGATGATTATGTTCATTCGATAAATCTGAAGCATTTGGATCATGATACATATACCGATATTATCACCTTTGATTATGGTACTGATTCCGTTTTAGAGGGTGAAATTTATATAAGCATTGATCGTGTAAAGGAAAACGCTGCCGATTTAGACCAAGATTTTCAAGTTGAATTACGGCGTGTTATGAGTCATGGTTTATTACATATGATGGGTTTTGGTGATCAAACCGACGAAGAAAAGCAAATAATGAGAGGTCTAGAAGATCAGTCTCTCGAAATGTTTCACGTGAAACAATAGATATGTTCCAAGATAAATATGATGTAATAGTAGTTGGTGCGGGTCACGCTGGTAGCGAGGCTGCTGCCGTTGCGGCCCATATGGGAGCATCAACGTTATTGGTCACCATGAATCTACAAACAATTGGTCAAATGTCTTGTAATCCTGCTATGGGTGGTATTGCAAAAGGTCAGATTGTAAGAGAAATCGACGCCTTGGGCGGTTTGAGCGGTATCGTAAGCGACAAAAGCGCTATCCAGTTCAAGATGCTTAATAAATCCAAAGGTCCCGCAATGTGGTCGCCTAGAACACAGAATGATCGCATGCGCTTTGCAGAAGAGTGGAGAAAGGAACTAGAAGCGATTCCAACGCTGGATTTTTATCAGGAAATGATAAGCGGTCTTATCGTTGAAAACGGTAAAATAGCTGGCGTCAAATCTTCGTTAGGTTTAGAGATTAGGGCCAAGGCTGTTGTATTAACTAACGGAACTTTTCTAAACGGATTAATTCATATTGGTGAAAAACAATTTGGCGGCGGTAGAGCAGGAGAAAGAAATAGTACAGGAATTACAGAACAACTGATAGATCTAGGTTTTGAATCAGGAAGAATGAAAACCGGAACTCCACCACGAGTGGACGGTCGTTCTTTAGACTATTCTAAAATGATGCCTCAACCTGGCGATGATGAGGTTTCTAAATTCAGTTATACAAATCGTTCAAGTAAGTTGAGCCATCAGCGGGATTGTCACATGACTTATACGAGTCCTTTAGTTCACGATTTATTGCGTGAAGGATTTGACCGCAGCCCTATGTTTAATGGTAGAATTAAGTCAGTTGGGCCTCGCTATTGTCCATCCATAGAAGATAAAATTGACCGTTTTGCCACTAAGGACCGTCACCAGATGTTCATTGAGCCAGAAGGTTGGGATACCGTCGAGGTTTATGTGAATGGCTTTAGCACATCGCTACCGGAAGATGTCCAGTTCAAGGCGTTGAGATCTGTAGTTGGATTTGAGAAAGTGAAATTTTTCCGTCCAGGATACGCCATTGAGTATGATTATTTTCCGCCTACACAATTAAAACATACGTTGGAAACGAAGCTTGTGGAGAACTTATATTTTGCTGGCCAGATAAATGGAACAACAGGTTATGAAGAAGCTGCTTCTCAAGGAATGATGGCCGGTATTAATGCGGTTAGAAAAATCAACGAAGAAGAAGCTTTCATACTTCGCAGAGACGATGCTTACATTGGCGTTCTTATAGATGACCTCATCACCAAAGGAACTGAAGAGCCTTACCGAATGTTTACCTCTAGAGCAGAATATCGAACTCTTTTGAGACAAGATAATGCAGATTTACGTCTTACACCAGCCGCCTTTGAACTAGGAATAGTAGGTGAGGATCGCCTGAAGAAAGTGGAACGCAAGAAAGAAGAGACTGAGAAGATGATTCAGTTTTTCAGGAATACTAGTTATAGTTATCCAGAAATGAATGAGCTTTTGGAAGAGAAGAATTCTGCTACAGTAACTCAAGATGATAAATTATTTAAGGTGTTTGCTAGACCTCAAATAGGCATGGAAGATCTACGCAGGTTTGATGAAGTTGAAAAGTATATTCAGGATAATAATCTTAATGAGGATATTCTGGAACAGGTAGAAGTCCAGGTAAAATATTCTGGATATATCAATAAGGAAAAAGAAAACGCAGATAAGCTTAATCGCCTTGAAGACATAAAAATTCCTGAGAACTTCGATTTTAGTAAAATACAATCGATATCTATTGAAGCAAGGCAGAAGCTAAAAGCGGTTCAGCCGGTTACTATATCTCAAGCTTCTAGAATTTCTGGAGTTAACCCTAACGATATTTCTGTTTTATTGGTGCATATGGGCCGATAGTTTCACGTGAAACAATGATTAAAAAAGCCGACTTACATCTAGAAACTCGCGATTACTTTCTTACCAAACATCGGTTTGATATTAGTAAAACATCGATTCATGGCGTTTTAATTACGACACCGCAACCGCAAGAGTTGGATAAATATTACGATTCAGAGGAATACTTATCTCACGACGATTCTAACAATTCTCTGTTCGCCAAATTATATCGCTTTGCGCGAAAGCTAAACATCAAATCTAAATTCAAACTCATTTCCAAATATGATCAAGGCGGAAAAGTGTTGGATATTGGTGCAGGAAATGGAGAACTTGTTAAATACTTAGTTGAAGAACGGTTAGATGCTCAAGGTTTTGAACCTAATGAGCAAGCAAGAAAAATCGCTTATCAAAAAGGAGTTCGATTATTAGATCATTTACCTGTACGGAATAAAAGTTTTTATAAAGTCATTCAGATGTTCCATGTTTTGGAACACGTTCGAAATCCTAAGGAGTATTTAGATGAGATTCATTCCATGTTGGAAGATGATGGAATTTTAATAATTGCTTTACCCAATTTTAAAAGCCTTGATGCAAGACTTTTCAAGAACTACTGGGCAGGATATGATGTCCCTAGACATCTATTTCATTTCAATAAAAACGGCGTAATAAATATAACGAAGGAAAAATTTCAGCTGTTGGAAAATAAACCCATGTGGTTTGACAGCTTTTACGTATCCATTCTTTCTGCACGCTACAAAAAATGGGCTATTCCTTTTCTTACTGGATTAGGGCTTGGATTTGTTTCAAATATTTCTGCTCTGATCACTTCAGAGCCATCTTCGAGGATCTATATCCTCAAAAAGCTCAAATAAACGGCTTGACAAGGGTTTTTAGGTGAGAATTAGGTATAAGTAACAATCTGCTTTAAAACGCTTTCAGAATTGCTTAAAACGCACCAATTTTAATAAACAAGGCTTATCGTATTGAATTAAGCTATAGAAACTATTGATTGTACCCAATATAGCCCGAAAATGGAAATTAAGAAGTAAATCCCAATTCTGGATGTGCCGCTATAATCATTGATGAGTCGTAAGCCTATCAGAAGAAATAAACACAGAATGCTAGAAGCCAAAAAGGAAAATGTAGCGACTTCAAAATTCTGTTCAATTATAATGTCCCAAATTCCTAAAGCGGCCAGAGTAACAATTATTATTTCAAAAGCGACAATTAGAGTAATGACTGGAACAATCATTTTTGCTAGGATCGTTTCAGAATACATTTTTTTGAAACTCTCCTCGGTAACTTTCCAATCATGAATCTTTTCAAAAGCTGAAATAATATAAGTGATCAGCAAGAAGATCAAAATAATGATAGGGCCAACGTATGAAAGATCCATTCTTGATTTTATTCGGGCAAATCTATTCAGTTAAATGGAATATCAGTGATATCCATTCGAAATATCACCGTTTGTCGACATTAACCCTTTTTGTGTAGCGTTTTAGTCATTCCAATACTTAAATCAGTAAACACAATTTTTGCATTGGCATTTCTATCAATATGCATCAAGGCAGTTTCTAGGCTTTCGTTGATTTCTGTCAATCGGTGTCCATCGATGAACGCAGCGAATTTAGAAAGGTCAAAACCAGTTTTAGTTTCGAAATAAACGGCGCTATCAGCTTTATAGTTCAACAACATCGCCTGTCTAAAAAGTTCTAGGGCAAAATTTAAAAAGCGTTTCTGTGTTTCTCTATTAACGGCTGCAATGGTTTCTGCCCATTCAATCAATCCAGTGATCGCGCTCGGTTTTCCTTTGGCGCTAAATGCGGTGCGTACCCAATGGACAAACCATTCTTCAAACAACACATCTTCACTTTTATTATCTACTAATTTTAACGCGCGGCCATAACTTCCGTTGGCTTGTCTTGCGGCGATGAAAGCTTGATTTTCGGTAATCTGCTTTTCGTTTTGTAACGCTTTCGCAATAGCGGTAGTAGCAAGTTTAGGCACGTGAAGCACTTGGCACCTGGATCTTATGGTGTTTAAGATCAAATTTTCATTTTCTGTCAAGAGAATCAACACAGTTCCTGATGGTGGCTCTTCAATTAGCTTCAACAGTTTATTTGACGCGGCTGTATTTAGAAACTCAGCACCCCAAATGATGCAGACTTTAGCACCACCTTCATAGGATTTCAAGCTTAGCTTACGGCTTATATCAGTTGCTTCATGAACCCGAATCTCGCAGGACTTTTTCTCAATATCTGCAAGCTGATACCAATCTTCCATAGCACCATAAGGATTGGTCTGGATAAATTGTCTCCAGTCAGCCGCAAAATCATCTGAAACTGGTTTGGTAGAAGATTTTGAGGTGCTTGCAACAGGATATGCAAAGTGAAGGTCTGGATGTGATAAATCTTGAACCCTTCTATTACAGCTATCATCACTTTTTCCACATAAAATTAGGTTTGCGTAATAGTGAGCGAGCGGCAATGCTCCGCTTCCAGATGGGCCCACAAATAATTGTGCATGCGCGATGCGATTATTTGCAACCGTAGTTTGTAAGTGTTTTTTGAGGTGATCTAGCCCTATGATTTGGTGCTCCTGCATAATGCAAATATAGAAGTCTGGAAAGGAGGTTGAGCCATATCGGTTATATTTGTGAGACCTTAAATAAGACTTTACATGAATTTAGATCAAATATCATTTGAAAATAAAACGGCTCTCATAAGAGTAGATTTTAATGTGCCACTCAATGAAAAATTGGAGGTTACAGATACAACTCGCATACAAGCTGCAAAGGACACGATTATACATGTTTTAGAATATGGCGGCGATGTTGTGCTTATGTCACACTTAGGTAGACCAGACGGTACGGTACAGGATAAATATTCCTTGAAACATATAGTAGACACTGTTTCAGATATCTTGGGAGTTCAAGTTCAATTCATTGCAGAAAGTACTGGTGAAGCCGTAAAGGAAAAGGCTAAAAACCTGCAAGCAGGCGAGGTTTTGATGATTGAAAACCTACGTTTTCACAAAGAAGAAACAGATGGTGATGAAGGTTTTGCAAAAGAACTTGCTGCATTAGGAGATGTATATATCAACGATGCTTTTGGTACTGCACATAGAGCGCACGCTTCAACAACGGTAGTAGCACAATTCTTTGAGGAAAAATGCTACGGGAAGCTTATGTCCAAAGAAATTGAAAGCCTCAAAAAAGTATTAGAAACACCTACAGAGCCAGTCGTAGCGATTTTAGGCGGAGCAAAAGTCTCCTCTAAGATTACCGTAATAGAAAACATTCTTGAAAAGGTAGACCACCTTATTCTTGCTGGTGGTATGGCGTACACCTTTATCAAAGCTCAAGGCGGCAAAACAGGAGAATCTCTAGTAGAAGATGACAAACAGGAACTTGCACTGGAAATTCTTGAAAAGGCCAAAAAGCTAAACACACAAATTCATTTACCCGTAGACTCTATTACTGCAGCTTCTTTTTCTGAGCAGGCGACTCGTGATGTAGCTCCTATAGATGAAATACCTGATGGCTGGATGGGACTGGATATAGGTGAAGAATCAAGAAAGCAGTTTGCTGAAGTCATTAAAAAATGTAAAACCATTCTATGGAATGGGCCTGCTGGTGTTTTTGAAATGGAACCATTTTCTCATGGTACAATAGCCTTAGGAAACGCAGTTGCAGAGGCTACAGAAAACGGCGCTTTCTCACTAGTTGGTGGTGGCGATTCTGTCAGCGCGGTAAAGCAATTCGGTTTTGAGGATAAGGTTAGCTATGTGTCTACTGGTGGTGGTGCGATGCTGGAGATGTTGGAAGGAAAGACACTGCCTGGAATTAAAGCAATCCAAGATTGAGAATGGCAAGAACATTGATCAATTCAGAATCATGAATAGAATCAAAAAAGGTCTGTTATTCGTTCTAGGTGGTTCTTTATCCATAGCGGTGGCTCAACAACCATCGATTGAACCTGTATTGAACGACACCATCCAGATCCAAACCCTGGAAGGAAATGTTGAGATAAAACCCGTAAAGGTTAGTGACACGCTAGGAATGGCTTCTTATCCTGATGCAGATGTTTATGACGAGCGCTTTCAGGAGTTGTTGTATAGTCATGACGGCTTTGATTACATGTTTGAAAGAGAAAACGAACTGAAAGATTTTGATCTGACAGATGTTGAACTTTCTACAGACACGCTCAAGGCACGTTTAAAGCGTATGAATCAAGGAACGCCATTCCAGATTGATTACAATCCCGTTTTAGAAACTCTCATAAAGAAAAAGCTCAAATACAGCAGGGTTTATCTTGAGCGCATCATGACATTGAGCGATTATTATTTCCCAATGTTTGAGGAGCAATTGGACCGTTTTGACGTCCCTCTAGAGATGAAATATCTTGCTATTGTAGAAAGTGCTCTGGACCCAAAGATTAAAAGTCGGGTTGGTGCTACAGGTTTGTGGCAATTCATGCTGCCAACTGGCAGAATTATGGGTCTTGAAGTGGATTCTTATGTGGATGAACGCATGGACCCCATGAAAGCAACCATTGCGGCTTGTAAATACCTCAATGAACTTTACGATATCTATGAAGATTGGGACCTGGCACTGGCCGCCTACAATTCAGGTGCGGGAAATGTAAATAAAGCGATACGACGTAGTGGTGGTCGCAAGAATTACTGGAATTTAAGGCCATACCTGCCTCGCGAGACGGCAGATTATGTACCGCAATTTCAGGCGATGATGTATTTGTACACGTATGCTTCAGAGCATGGTTTTAAACCGCAACGACCGTCTAGGTTGATGATGGGAACAGACACGGTACTCGTCAAGAAAAAAATTCATTTTGACCACATTGCGCAGGCGCTGGATGTGGATACTGAAATGATTCAGTATTACAACCCTAGCTATAAACTGGACATTATACCTCTAATTGAGGGAAAACCGCATTATTTAAGGCTTCCTACTCCACAAATTGCTTCGTTTGTTGGGAATGAGGAGAAAATTTACGCTTTCGCGAAAGCGGAATCCGACAAAATTGAAAAACCAGATCCTAAGCTTTTGGTACCTCAAACCAGCATTACCTACAAGGTGCGCAGCGGTGATTATTTAGGGAAAATTGCCAATCGCTATAAGGTGAATGTGAGCCAATTGAAAAGATGGAACGGTTTGCGCAGTAATAACCTCAGAATAGGGCAGCGACTCAAAATTATGACTCGCGGCTCAATGGCGCCTACTACATCTGTAAGCAGCACTTATAAAGTGAAATCAGGCGATAGTCTTTGGGAAATAGGGAAAAAGCATGGTGTGAGCGTGGCACAACTCAAGAAGCTAAATCCAGACAAGGCGTCGGTTCTAAAGCCAGGAATGACACTCAACTTAAAGTAGCAATATGAAATACTATACGTTTTTATTACTCTCGTTAATCATGATTTCTTGTAATGAGAAATCAGTAAGGATTAATGACAGTGCCGGTAAACTGAATGATATTTTGGTAGTTGTTGATAGCGACAATTGGGATGGACAGATAGGAGATAGCATAAGAGCTGTACTCGCAAGACCTATTGACGGGATTGTTCGGGAGGAACCTATGTTTACTCTTAATCAGGTGAAACCAGAATCCTTCAGCGGGATGCTTAAGAAGTCTCGTAATTATCTTTTTATCCAGCAGTCAGACAGTACTGGTGTTGCTATTAGAAAAGATAAGTATGCATTGCCGCAGCTAGGAGTCATTTTACGAGGCCCAAATACGGCTGCGATTGCCAAGGCCATTAGCGATAACGCAAATGATATCATCAACATTTTCAATGATAGCGAGATCGCAGAAAAGCAACGACTCATAGGTAACATTAAACTGAATACTGATGGTATTGCAGACAGATTCGGTATTAAAATTAATGTTCCGCAGGCATATCGTTATGCAGCAACTGACGATCCTGATTTTACCTGGTTACGCCGCGATATCGTTGAGGGAACCATGGACATAATGATCTATGAAGTTCCATTAGAAGAGATCACTCGAGACAGCACTGTTGTCCAAGATATAGTGAGAGTACGAGACTCCATAGGTAGCCGTAAAATTCCAGTAGATAACGGTACATTCCTTACAGAGCCAGCATTTTCACCCTTTGTAAATGAGACTCAGATTGATGGCAAGTTTGCTTTTGAAACTAAAGGAACCTGGTACGTCAAGAATAAATTTATGGCTGGGCCTTTTGTAAACTATGCAGTTTATAATGAGGCTAAGAAGAACTGGCTCATTATTGAAGGCTATGTTTCTGCTCCTAATGCAGAACAGCGCAACTACCTGTTTGAGCTAGAGGCCATTTTGAAAAGCATTGAATTCGTAGACTAGAATTTAATTAGAAAATAGAACAAACAAAACAGCCCCAGAAAATGTTTTCTGGGGCTGTTTGTTATTTGTAAAAGGAATAAGCTATTTGGAATTAATCCCTTTAGCAGAATCATCTTTATCATCTTCCTTAGTGGCATCCTTAAATTCTTTGATACCGCCGCCTAGACCGCGCATCAACTCAGGTATTTTTTTACCGCCAAAAAGTAATAGAACGACTACGACGATCAGCACGATGCTCCATACACCTGGAATAGCTAGAAAATTGTTAGCAATCATAACATATATTTTATCCTTCAAAGATACAAAATGGGTTTCATCTAACGCATGGCATTAACAATCATTAATCGGTGCCGTGTGCAATCCATTATCAAGAGTTGCGTTTGCTATATTTGTAAGGAAACATGGAACAACCTAAGAAGAAATATAAAGGCAAGTGGAGGAACCAGTACCGGCTGGTCGTGCTCAACGATGACACTTTTGAAGAACGTTTCAGCCTTAAGCTCACACGTCTCAATGTATTCACGGTAACATTAGTGAGCGCCGTTCTTTTAGTAGGTTTAACAACCTTCTTTATTGCTTTTACACCAGTACGGGAATTTATTCCTGGATATTCAGATAGCAAGGTGCGCAACGAGACAACGGCATTACTTCAGGAAACAGACTCTCTCAAGGCACGATTAGCACTTAATGAACAACAATACGATCGCATTAAGATGGTATTGAGCGGCGATATTACCAGCGAGGAATATGCCCGTATTGATAGTGTCGCTCAAGCAGAAACTACCATATCACTTTCTGACTTTACACCTAGTAGAGAAGATAGTCTGTTGCGGGAAGAGGTCGCACGTGAGGACAAATTCAATCTAATTGAAGGAGCAAAAGCCCGGACAAATTTTGTGTTCTTCAAACCAGTAGTGGGTAAGATTTCCAATGGGTACAGCACAAAGGACAAACACTATGGCGTTGATGTTACTACTGCAGTTAACACTCCGGTAAAAGCAGCAGCAGCAGGAACAGTAGTCTTTTCTGGCTGGAGTGCAGAGACTGGATACACCATACTTCTGGAGCATTCCTATGGACTCATTACCGTTTACAAACATTGCGGCACTTTGACTAAATCTCAAAACGATCAAGTCCTTGCCGGCGAGGTCATCGCCAGTGTAGGTAATACCGGTGAGCTCACTAATGGGCCACACCTTCATTTTGAACTATGGAGCGATGGCTATGCCTTGGATCCCATCAATTTTATAAACTTTGAGTGATGTCGATTAAGTCAATCTCGGCAAAAGTATTTGCTGCCGCTGTCCATGCGAAAACGAATAAATGGGCACAGAATCCAATTAAGTCTCAGGAAAAAGTATTTCGACAGTTATTAAAAATGGCTGGAAATACCGCTTTCGCGAAAGCGCACTCATTCTCCACCATCAAAACACCACAAGACTTTGCAAATCAAGTGCCCGTTCGGGATTACGAGGAGTTAAAACCGTTCGTGGATAGAGTCGTGGCGGGTGAGCCTGATGTTTTATGGCCCTGTAAACCACTCTATTTTGCCAAAACCTCTGGAACTACCAGCGGCGCCAAATACATCCCGCTGACTAAAGAGTCCATGCCAGAGCATATCAAGGCTGCGCGCAATGCCATCTTGAGTTACATTCATGAAACTGGTAAATCCCAATTTGTGGACGGCAAAATGATTTTCCTCCAGGGCAGTCCAGAGTTAGAAGAAAAAAACGGAATCCAACTAGGTAGGTTAAGTGGTATCGTGGCTCACTATGTACCAGAATACTTACAAAGAAATAGAATGCCCAGTTGGGAAACCAATTGTATTGAAGACTGGGAAACTAAAGTTGAAGCGGTAATAGACGAGACGTTAAAAGAAAACATGACGGTCATTTCTGGGATTCCTAGCTGGCTGCAAATGTATTTTGAACGCATCGTTAAGCGCACGGGAAAGAAGGTAGGCGAGGTTTTTCCAGAGCTTGATCTGCTTATATATGGTGGTGTCAATTTTGAGCCATACAAATCGAAATTTGATGCACTATTGGGAAGACCCATAGATAGCATCGAGCTTTTTCCAGCTAGTGAAGGATTCTTTGCGTATCAAGACAAACAATCTGAAAAAGGGATGTTGCTTCTTCTCGATGCTGGGATTTTCTATGAATTCATCCCTGCGGACAAGTTCCATGATGAAAATCCGCCTAGATTGACCATAGGCCAAGTAAAAACTGGGATCAACTACGTGATGATCATTTCTACTAACGCTGGCTTATGGGCTTACAATATTGGTGATACCGTCGCATTCACCAGCACAAAACCATACCGAGTTATCGTTACAGGTCGTGTCAAGCATTATATAAGCGCCAGTGGTGAACATGTTATAGGCAAAGAAGTAGAAGAGGCCATGAAATCTACAATCAGTAAATTAAAAGTGGTTATAAACGAATTCACAGTAGCACCGCAATTGGACCCGCCAACTGGAGAGTTGCCCTATCATGAATGGTTTGTAGAAATGGATGATCCTATTAGCGCAGATCAACTGGAGTCATTCAAGTCAACCTTAGATCAAGAAATGCGCCAGCAAAACAGCTACTACGATGATCTTATTAGAGGAAAAGTTCTGCAACCGCTACAGATCAAAATTCTGAAAACGGGAGCTTTTCAACAATACATGAAAAGCATTGGTAAATTAGGTGGCCAGAATAAATTGCCACGGCTTTCTAATGATAGAAAGATTGCAGGATTCTTTGAAAGTAAAAATCACGGTTAGACAATCATTCTTATTGCAATTTCTTGACATACCCTAATCTTCGTAAATAGAGCTATAAACCTATCTTTGCATAGAAATTACCTTTTATGCCTATAATCAACGTAGAACCTAGAACGAGAGCACAAGAAAGCACCAATGCCATTGAACGCATGTACATCACCATGCGACATTTATTCAATCGAGGTTTTTATAAGCCTATGGGCGTGAGCGGTGAATCTTTAAGAGAATCGTTATTAACGATTAGACCTGAGATTTACGGCTCCATTGCAGAGGATAAGATCGAGTTAAGCGGTTTGCTTTATGTTATGGACAGATTGCCCATGGGCATCGAGGAGTGTACCTACATCAATTTAACCAGTGATGAAGGCTACAGCGGTTCACACTTTAAGCCTATTATCCCTAAAAAGCGCCGTCGCAACTGCTATCGTATCGATAAGCAACAGATGAATATTGAGATCACTCGCGGCCGGTCAGAGATCTATGATATCCTGACGCACCTTACTTTCTTGATGGTGGAGTCTCACAAAATCATGAAACGAGTCATCATTAATGATGATGGTAGCACCACAAGAGACTGGAAATGTCTTGAAGATGCCGTTGAAAAAGATGAGCTAACCCAAGAGGAAAAAGAAGTAGCAGTCATTCATACAGCCAACATTCTGGGTAGGACCTTTGATGAGGTGATGCAAGTGTATCGCTCATTTGCAACACCAGATAATCCCAATCAGTTTTTAAGCACGATTTATTATTTAGGATTGCTGGGCAAACACGAGATCCTTGATGAGCAAAAGCGCATCATCACCTTTTCTCCAGTCTTGCGAGAACGATTAGGGCACCATATTCATGGTGATCGATGGGCGATGCGCATCAAGAAACACCTGATAGATCATAACCTTTTTGACAGGCCACTGCACATCATAAGTGCCAACCTGCATTCTGTTATGAATTCGGTTTACGGGCCTAAGGTTCTTGCCGCGCAGATCGGTAAAAAGGGACGTATGGAGACCTTTGCCTCGCTTAGTGAACCTAGTGGGAAGAAGAACCGCGATGCCATTAAAAAGTATGCCTTGCAGCATGGTATGCAAGAGCTTAAAGATCAAAGTGGTACCAACATAGATGTACAGGTATTTGATACTTCTAAGACTTCGTTTGAGCACGTTGGTTTTTGTGAAGACCGCTTTCGCGAAAGCGATAACAACAACAAACCCGTTCTAATAGTGATGGACTATGCTTTTGGCGAGCAGGCGTATGAAACACTGGACGAATTGCTCAAACCTTATAAAGATGGAATTGTGCCCAGACATATGAACATCAAGAGTGTGAGTATTATGGGAAAGGCTGGAATATTGGAAGGTGAAAAGGGCGACATCATGGTACCAGACGCGCACGTATTTGAGGGAACGGCAGATAATTATCCTTTTAAAAACAGACTGTCCAAAAAAGATCTCGCCACAGTAGGTCTGAACGTAGTTTCTGGATCTATGGTTACTGTTCTAGGTACATCGCTCCAAAATAAAGACGTCCTAGAATACTTCTACAATTCCAGCTGGCGCGTTATTGGATTAGAAATGGAAGGTGCTCATTACCAGAAAGCAATCCAGGCAGCCTCTAAGGTGCGCCGTAGCATCTCAAAGAAGGTGCGCGTGCGATACGCTTATTATGCGAGTGACAATCCACTTAAAACGGGTCATACACTTGCCAGTGGTGGCCTGGGACTTACCGGTGTCAAACCTGTTTATGTCATCACTGAAAAGATTCTGGAGCAAATCCTGAAGGAAAGTCTACCTAAAGTTGAGGATCAAAAAGTCAACCAATAAAATAGCTTTCACTTACGTTATATTTGGGTTTTCATTAACAAAGTCATTATGAATCAAAACGAAAATCAAAAACAAGAGGAGCAGGAAGTAGACCTGGTTCCTGTTTTTGTCTGGATAGGCGATGGAATTAAGGGGTTTTTTAGAGCGATCGGGAATTTCTTTAAGGCGATAGGTCACGCGATTATTCTTTTCTTGATCTTTTTACAGAAAAACATCATTCTCGTTGGCCTGTTTATTTTAGTGGGAATTGGGCTAGGATATTACTTTGATTCTGCAGGGAAATCTAACTACACGGCACAATTGCGAGTGCAACCTAACTTTAATAGTTCCTCGCAGCTTATTTCAAATATAAAATACTACAACTCGCTTACTGGTGAAGGCGATTATGATAGACTTGCTAATGCTCTTGGACTCTCTGTAGAAGAGGCAAAGAAGCTGAAGTCTTTTTCTATTGAAGAAAGTTATAACGATACAGAATTACTTGCGGAATATGATCGATTGGCAAGGGATTCAGACACTATGGCTCTTGACAATTTCACTTTTGAAGGTTTTAAAGAAGCCAAAAGAGAAATTGATTATGAATTTTACGAAATTATTGCCAAGGCGGAAACCAGGGCAATACTTGAAAAGGTCATACCTAAGGTTATTGACATAAAGGAAAACTCTGGAATTAAAGCTGCTAGACTCTCATATCTTGAGAATACAGAGTTTGACATTACAGCAAAGAAATATCAATTGTCTGAAATTGATTCTTTAATAGCAGCCTATCAAAAAATGATTTCTACAAATCAATCTTCTAGTGGCAACACCAATCTTTTTGTAGGAGATCAGCGCTCATCTGACAACCTAAGCAGTTTGTTTTATCAAAAACAATCCTTGTTAGAAGATTTGCAAGATTTAAGAGACGATAAATATGCATCGGAAAATGTCGTGAATGTTGTCTCTGAATACATTGTAAAAGGAAATGTAAAGAATGAACACATAAAGTTGAAGCTGATATTTGTGTTTTTTGTTTTGGGAGTCATTGTTGCAAGCATACCTCTCTTATGGAGGTTTTTAAATACTTATTCTGCTAAGAACCCTTAAAACAAATTGAGTTGAAAAAGGTAATGATCATAGGCGCAGGTGGCATGCTGGGCATTAGTATGGTTCATGAATTTGCAGGGTTTGATATAGTGGCTTTGGACAAAGAGGACCTCGATATTACCTGTTATTCAAAAGTTAGACAACAGCTTTTAAAACACCAACCAGAATTTATTATCAATTGTGCGGCATATACTGCCGTAGATCTGGCGGAAAAGGAGCCAGAAAAAGCCCACAAGATTAATGGCAGCGCTGTTGGAATGCTCGCTTCTCTTGCAAAACAAATTAGTGCCACAATCATTCATTTTTCAACGGACTATGTGTTCGATGGTAATTCGACTGAACCTTATAAGCCTACTGACCCTGTAAATCCTATAAATGTTTATGGGCACAGTAAATTATTGGGGGAAAAACTGATAAAGCGCTCTGCAGCGAAACACTACATTTTTAGGATTTCTTGGCTCTACGCACCACACGGAAAGAATTTTTTCAAGTGGGTAATAGAGAATGATCTTGAAGAAATGGAGGTTGTAAACACACAAACAGGCTGTCCTACAAGTGCTCTGGACGTTGCCAGTTTTGTCAAGCATGTGATTGAAAATGACCCTAAAAAATATGGAACTTATCACTTTTGCAATAAGGATAGTATGACTTGGTATGCTTTCGCGAAAGCGATTATAGAAAAGGCCTCGATGCATAAAAAGATATTTCCCGTTAGTGAATTTCCCACACTGGCGCAGCGACCGGCTTATAGTGTTATGGACTGTAGCCTGACAATAACTACATTCAATTTTGAAATTCAAAAAGTAAAAATGGCTTTAGACAATGTTATCATCCAATATGAAAATTTGCGTTCATGAGAAAGTTTATCAAAAGATGCTATTATCAATTTCCTATTGTGCGCAAGGTTAATGAATCCGTATGGGCAAACGTATTTCATGATAGCATAAAACAATATTCTTACTTAGATCGCTTATCACTTAATGTGGGAAGGTTTTCTGCAAGTTATACTCTTTTGTATTTGCTGCATAGGGTTATTTCTATTTCTAAACCTAAACAGTTATTGGAATTGGGACTGGGTGAGTCAACAAAGTTTATATCTACCTTTCTAGGTCAGGAATACAATACATGTAATCATATTATTGTAGAACATGATAAGAACTGGATAAAACATTTTTCTAAGTTTCAGCTTTCAGAATGTTCTAAGATTGAATTGATCGCGGCAAAAGAAGGGAAGTATCTTAATAAATATCGATCTTATAATTATGTCGATTTTGGTAAGATCGCACAGCACGGTAAATTTCAATTAATTGTTATTGATGGACCTTTAGGAACAAAAAATCATTCCAGAAATGATGTACTCCAGTATCTTGAAACGCTTATAGATTTTGAAAACTTTATAATCATATTTGACGATACTGACAGGCTAGGAGAGTATCAAACGTTTAAAGCCATCATCAAAAAACTTGAAAAAATGAGTATTAAGCATGGTACAGCTACTTATTACGGCGACAAGTTTGTCTCGTTGGTGTATTCTAAAAATTATGGTTATTTGAACTCGCTATAGCAGTAAAACCATAACCACTACTTTCTTCTAACTTTGAGGAAAGTTGATGTAAATGTTTTGTAAACAGCTTATGTGATCAAGAGACCTTCAGATCATCAGTTCTTTAAGAATTTACCAAAAACGCAATGAAGTTTATTTTTCAAAAATTCTCAACTGATAAAAAAAGGGTTGTAAAAAATTATTTCTACGTTTCAATTTTGCAAGGCTTAAATTTTCTATTACCTCTACTTATCCTCCCTATTCTAGAGCATCAATTAGACGAGGATAAGTTTGGTCTAATAATGTATGCTCAGTATGTAATGAGTTTTTGTATCGTATTTACTGATTTTGGATTCAATATTACGGCTACAAGAGAGGTTGCGGTACTTAAAAAAGAAAGTAGGTGTTTATCAGATTTTTATTCTTCTGTATTTTGGTCTAGGATACTGCTGATAATAACAGTATTTGTTGTCCTATGTGGTGCGGTATTTTCAATAGAACGACTCTCTGTAGAATGGAAAGTTTATCTGCTTAGTTATGGTGTTGTTGCTGGTCAGGCAGTGTTTCCCGTATGGTTTTTCCAAGGCATAGAAAAAATGCAGATCATCACGATAATTCATGTTATAGCAAAATGTATTTTCACAATCTTGATTGTCCTGTTTGTAAAAAATACCGGCGATTACTTATTGGTACCAATATTCAATTCAATAGGTTTCATAATAGCTGGGGTTGTAAGCGTGGTTATTAGTTTGAAATATGTGAAACTAAGATGGCACATATCCAAAGGATTTAAGTCGTTTTACATGGACAGCATGAGTGTCACTCTTTCTAATGTGTCATCCTCTAGTGTGATTATTGCTAATGGTTTGATCTTGGGATTCTTTCAAGGAAATGCCATAGTTGGAGTTTATAGCATATTTGAGAAGCTAGTCATTGCATCAAAGACTGTTTTCATGCCAATATATCAAGTTTTATACCCTTTTGTCTCGAGAAAAACTGCGCAACAGACCATTAGATTTATGAAAAAAATGATTCCAATCATTGGTTCTATTGGGTTGGTTCTTTTTGCCAATTTATTTTTTCTAGGCGAGTGGCTGATAAAGTTATTATTTTCTAATCCAGCGACTTATGAGTATATCCATTTATTCAAGATAATGACTATTGTAGCTTTCACGTCCTCTCTAACCATGCTATATGCAACTTTATATGCACCATCGCAAAGACTATTCAAAAGACGCCTTCAGGTCTTAACGACAGGTGCCATTATAACAATTGCTCTAGGCCTGTTATTTACTCCAACTTTTGGGATAGAGGCAACCGCTTATATATTTACGTCTGTTGAGATTCTTCTGCTGGGAATGAGTGCTTTCTTTTACTATTTTAGAGACATGCCGGCGGCAAGAAATCAAGTAGACGAATGAAGACTAAAGGCATTATTATCGTTCAGAATCTAATTCCTGAGTATCGGATCAAGTTCTTCAATCATTTGAAAACAGAGTTAGGGGAAAGCTTTAAACTTTACTCAGGCGATCAGACCTTTGATCAAACAATAAAACACTCTACAGTGTTAGAAACTGATAAGTCAATAGGACAAACATTTTATTGTGGTCGCAGAGTTATGACGCAATCACTTGATTTCGAAATATATACCACACAGGATATAGTTGTTCTAGAACTTAACCCCAGAATTATTACTACATGGTTGCTTTTGATAGTTCGCAAGCTTCTTAATCGCAAGACTATTTTATGGGGACATGCGTGGTCTAGAAAAGGCAGTTCATCAAGAACGGAACCTTTAAGGTACCTTATGCGATTGATGGCTACCGAAATCATTACTTATACACAACGTCAAAAGGATGAGCTGAAAATTAAAACACCTCATCAAATAATAAGAGCATCTTCAAATGCACTACTTAATAAAAGTGAGATGCGCTATACCTTACAGAACAATAAAGCCTTAAACATTATTTATGTAGGTAGACTAGTGACTTCAAAAAAAGTTATGAATTTGTATGAGGCCTTTAAGTCTATCTATAAAGCTTTACCTGACGACACAAAGCTTATTATAGTTGGAACAGGACCGCAAAAAAAAGAGCTAGTGCAAGCCGTTGCAGTTGACCAATTAGAATCTAGGGTTGAAATTCTCGATGTGATTTTTGACAATAAAATATTATCTAAGTTGTATGCTAGTTCTTTATTCAGCGTCTCTCCAGGGTATATTGGTTTAAATATTATTCAAAGTTTTGGCTATGGTGTACCAATGATCATTTCAAAACAAGAACCACACAGTCCAGAAATCGAGGCCGCTCAAGAAAATGAAAATGCTATTTACTATGAAACAAATAACAATAAAGCTTTAGAAAAAACCATTCTAAAAGTATTTGAAAATCAGGATTATTGGATTTCAAAGCGTAGACCTATTCATGAATTTTGCAAAGGAAATTATAGTATAGAAAGAATGTGTGAGCCCTTTATAGCTGTCCTAAATGATTAAGTGGAGAGACTTATTCGTAGTGGTTTACCTATTGGTGAGTCTGTTTCATTTTTGGAATTTCCAACCTGAAAACGCATATATCTATATGTTATTTGCGGCAAATTTTGTTGTGATTACGCTTATGGTGATTTATCATTTATATATTGAGAGATCATACAGTCCATTCTTATCTACCTTTATTGTTTTCAATTATTTGTTTTTTTTGGTAGCACCTATGACACAGATTACGCAGATGGTAGGGTCAGAGCAAATGATTTTTGTAAATAAGTTCCCGTTAAAAGAAGACCTTGTGATAAAAACGTTGATTTTAGTTTTAATCTTCAACGGTAGTTTTTTCGCATTTTATCTCAAGTTCAAAACTTTAGTTTTTAAAAGAAGTGTCAGTTTCAAGACAAAGCAAACAACTGGAAATAGAAGCTTACCCATCTTATCTATAATATGGTTATTAATGGGGTTAATTATTCTATTTGCAAACTTTGAATTTATAATTTATGAGTTGAATCGCCCTTCGTGGCAAGCACTAGAGATTAGTGTTGTTGAAGGTTTGTTTAAAACCAAGATTTTATTTGTAGTCCCTCTATCAGGAATAGTAATTACAACCAAGGCCATAAGGTTAAAAACTAGTGTGTCTAATAAATGGGTTCTTTACATTGTTCTAATTTTATTTTTTGTGCTTTTATTGGTTTTTAAAAATCCTTTATTGACTAAGCGACATGAGTTGGGTCCTATATTCTTTATACTTCTATTTTTATACGCACCTAAAATGATAAACACAAACCTAAAGGTATGTGGGATGATATTCGTAGCAATGTTGATAGGTTTCCCATTAGCACAGCTTTTGACACATGTGGATTATGGTGCACAAGAGCTACTTTACAATCCAAGTTTATTGCTTGTTGAGGTAGAAAAGGGAGCTTTGACAAACGGTTATTACAGTCTTAATTATGATGCTTTCCTAAATATAGGAGTAGTTATTGAACACGTTTCAAACCATGGCCTCAGTTTGGGTTATCAAATGCTAAGTGGCATTTTATTTTTTGTGCCGCGAGCCATATGGACTGGAAAACCACCTTCTTCAGGTTTAATCGTTGGGAATACGCTTGACAATGATTACGGATTCAGCTTTACGAATGTTTCTAATCCTTTTGTGTCAGAAGCATATCATAATTTTGGTTTTTTTGGAGTCATCTTTTTTTCTTTTTTTCTGGTCTGCGTCATAATTTTATTCATGAAATGGCTCAGGTCTGGGAATTTATTTAAACAATGTACTGCTATTTATTTCTCACTACATCTACTCATGTTTTTAAGAGGTGATTTTACAAATGGTATGGCATACATGGGCGGTGCTCTCCTTAGCCTTTATTTACTACCTACTTTAGCACAGGCCCTTTTGAACACCTTCATGTTTTCCAATAAAAAATTAGCAATCAGCAAATGAAATTGAATAGATTAGAAAAAATTTATTTTTATATCTGTACGGCAGGATTTGCCATGCCTATTCTTCCCAGTTTATTGCGTAACATAATTATTGTGGGTATCGCCGTGATGACAATTCTATGTTTTTTTGATAAAAGAACTAAGATTACTATCAACTTCAAGCTTGCCATTATGGGATCAGCGCTATACCTGCTCTACGGTATCAGCTTGTTTTATACTGAAAACTTAGATTTAGGCATTAAAAAGCTTGAAACAGCAGCATCACTAATTCTATTGCCGCTATTTTTCAGTGGCATGCCAGATAAGGTCAAGAATTCCCTCCGATCAAGAATTCCCGTTTTCTTCTCCATATTTATTACTTCAGTTGCTTTAGCTTTCATAATTTTCTTTTGCATATTCTGGGAACATTATGGGGTTTCGCTCTTTCAACACTTCCCTACTGTAATTGATAAGGATTTGGGACCGTACAATATCCACCCCATTTATTTGAGCATGCACGGTGCGATCGCTATTCTCATGTCATTACACTTGCTCACCCATACTAAGTCTGCAAAAGAGATTGCCTTTTTGATCATTTGTAATATAATTATCGCTGCATTCATGCTCATTTTGATAAAAAAGGGCCCCATTCTATCACTTGTTATTGCTGGCTTTTATTACGTTATTTCTGCTGGAAACACTAAAACATGGACGGTTCTAGGCATCGTTGGGGTGATGTTTGCATCAGCAATTATCATGCACCCTAAAGTGAACAGTAAATTCTCAGAGCTTCTTAGAATTGGCGCAGAAGATAATATCGAGATGAGCTCGACCAATATAAGAATGGAGATTTATAAGTGCGGTAAGGGAATTATTCCGCAGGCTGGTATGTTAGGTTTTGGTGTTGGTGATGCAAGGGAGAAGTTATTGGACTGCTATCAGGAAACAAACGGGAACTTAGCTTTATACAAATACAATTCCCACAATCAATACTTGAGCATTATACTGCGTGCCGGATTCATTGGGTTAATATTTTTTGCCATTTACATGATCTATTTGCTTTTTGGTCTTATAAAAGTAAATGGTCACATCGCCGTTTCCATCATTGTATTTTATCTGCTTGTGATGTTTTCAGAAAATATTCTGGAGCGAGAGAATGGAGTGGTGTATTTCAGCTATTTATCTGCTTTTCTTTTTGTTGCCTTTACTGGATTTAAAAAGTAACCTATAGAGCTTACACATTAATTGATTGTGCGTTGTGGCACATCAAGAATTATCTGACAAGCTTTCTCAACCAGATTTTTAATTGTCTTTCCAATTTTGATCGAGACGACAGGTTGTTGTATGGTATCCCTACAAACCGACCCAAAAATAAAGCAGGGTCAGTATTTAGCTCGTAAAAAGGACTATGAGGCTGCACTAATTCTTCAAAAATTCGCTTTAAGCCATTCTCTTTTGCTGCTGGTAGGTGCCAGATAGGTAGATTCAGATCTTCGTCCTCAACATTGTTGTGGCCTATTCCATTCCATATTCGTTTTATCGCTTTCGCGAAAGCGTCATAAATATCATGATCATCCATACAATTGAAAACATGTGAAGTAATGAGCTCATCACCATCAAAAACAGTCCTACCATTAGCAAAAACAAGCGGATTGCCACTTTGTGCTTGTTCCAAGCAGAAATCAAACACCAGTCTGATTTTTTCGCTTATTTCCTTAAAAATATAAGGTTGAGCACCTATGATCTCGCCACCATACCAGATAGGAAAATCACGTTTGCAGGTAAGGTTGGAAACCTTAATTTGATCATAAATCTGCTTCATATCTTCCATACTTAGGTCGTGCGGTTCCTTAATAAATGGCGTATTTGATCGCTGATAGATATCCATCAACACAACCTTATCGTCTTGCGTTATCAATTTATAAACATCACTTGCTGGTCGCGTCCAGATGCAGTCGCTATCAAGTAGTAATGATGGATTTTCTAATTTTCCCAGCGCTTCTATCACTTCAAGTTTATAAAAGGCATTTCTAAAATAATTAGAATTCTCTTTAGGATCATAGTTAAGAAATGGCAGTGATATAATATTGACGCCTTTGCTTTCCAATAGTGTCTTGATGTTGATACCGTCTATGATTACTTCATGGGCATCGTTAGTAAATACAAGGTGAGATAAGTTAGAATTGCATCGTAGAGAAGTAAGACAGAAAGCCGTCACACATTTCCAATAAATGGATCGGTGATCCTTTTTGTTTTTGATCTGTGGACTTTTTGATGTGGTAATCTGATTGATGGTAGCGACATCCACGCAAATTGAGGTTACTATATTCAACTGTTTTCTTTTAAATCTATAACTTAAAGTATTATTGATCACCCAAAGGTCAATAGACGCTTAGTTTTACACAATGACCTACCTATTTTCTTACCTTGCCATTTCTGAATGTATATTGTAAAACATTTTTCTCACAAGATTAATGGTCAAAAGTAAAAAATTTGTTTTGATCGGGCCTTTCCCGCCGCCATTGACGGGTAATAATATTGCAAACGTTGAGGTCGACGCAGTCATGGAGTCCGATGGTTGGGTTGTAAGGCCTATCGATATGGAAATCAAGAGGGGTCTAGACCAGAGCATTGGCAAGGTTACCTTATACAAACTCGCCATCTTTAAAACCTATTTAAAATTACATTATGTTTTTTCAGGAAACGTTATTTACTGTAGCATAGGTCAATCTTTTCTAGGTATTGTAAAGTATGCGCCATTCATAATATTAGCTACAATTCTAGGGAAGGAAAAAATAGTACATCTACATGGTAATGCATTGAATAGCAATTATTTAAAGTTTAGCAAATGGCAACAGATAATTTCTAAATGGCTGCTTTCTCGTTTTGATAAAGCCATTGTTCTATCAGAATCTATGAAGGCCAACTTCAATCTGTTTTTACCAATGAAAAGGGTCTTTGTCTGCTGGAACTTTTCTCAAACAGAGGCTACAAAACCGAAAGACCGACAACATATAGGTATTAATATATTGTTTCTGAGTAACCTATTGCCAGCTAAAGGGATAGAAGTTTTCCTTGATGCAATGGATGAATTAATTGCAACTGGTCATAAGGTCAAAATAAAAATAGCTGGGGTACCATCCACAGATCGATTGGATATACTGGGGCGTATTGCGAATAATAAACAGATAGAGTATTGTGGCGTTGTGGCTGGCGGTAAAAAATCAGAGCTATACGATTGGGCAGACGTTTTTTGCATGCCTACATTAAATAAACTGGAAGGCCAGCCATTGGTGATTCTAGAGGCATTGAGTCATGGTTGTTTCATTATTGCATCAAATGTTTCAGGAATTTCTGACGTGCTCTCTTCCAAAAATGGTGATTTGATTGAACCAATTGATGAAAATCTGATAGACTCCATTTTGAAAATACTCAATAGTCCAGAGACTTTAGTAGATGTAGAAAACACCAATAGGAATTACTGTAAAAACTTTAGTCAGTCTATGTTTAGAGCACGTTTTTTAGATATCATCAACTCAAATTAAAGCATATTGGAGGAGCTGCATTCAAAAACCATCACCTTCATAAGTCTCAATTATGCGCCTGAGGATACAGCCATAGGACTATACTCCACTCAAATGGTAGAAGCATTAATCACTGCCGGCGCCCATGTTAATGTCGTTACTGCGATGCCCTATTATCCACAGTGGAAGATTCAAGAACCTTACGATAAGCATTCTTCATACGTTAAAGAAGATTCTAAGAGTGTTACGGTCTACCGGTACAAACAATATGTTCCTGAGTCTCCGTCATTTTTAAAGCGAGTCCTTCACATTTTAAGTTTCACTTACGGGAGTTGGCACAATTTGAAGAAAATTGACTGTTGCGATTTGGTAATTTCTATCATTCCATTTACCACATCCGCGTACCTAGGAAATCGACACGCTAAAAAGCGCAAGACTCCACATTGGATCCACATTCAGGATTTTGAGTTTGATGCTGCCCTGCAATCTGGTGTTTCTGGCAGCAGTAAAAAGTGGGTTTTTGAACAACTTTTTAGGATAGAATCAAAAATCCTGAAAAAAGCATCAATTATTAGTACCATAAGTCACTTGATGATCGATAAGTTGGCTTCCAAAACGAATACCCTAACCTACTATCTACCTAACTGGATCGAACCGGCAAAGTTTGATATTCCCTATACGGATCCACATTCATTCTTGACGAGTGAAAAATTCAAGCTTCTTTATAGTGGTAATGTTGGAGATAAGCAGGATTGGGAATTTTTCCTCGCTTTCGCGAAAGCGATACCCCAAAAAGACTTGGATATTATCGTTGTAGGTGCAGGATCAAAAATGAATTGGCTTAAACAAAATACGGATTATGAAAACATTCATTTTCACGATCCAGTTCCCTATGACCAACTACCGCAATTATTATCCAGTGCAGATGCACACATCTTATTTCAAAAATATGATGTGGTGGATACAGTGATGCCATCGAAGCTATTAGGAATGATGGCCAGCGGTAAGCCATCACTGGTTCTAGGAAACCCAGCTTCAGAAGTTAGGAATGTGATTGAAGATTCTGAAGGCGGAAAATATCTATCCAATTACAGTGTGAATGATGCTGTAGAAATAATTAAGCAATGGGAATCTGACCAAGCCATCTGCGAACACATGGGCAAGCAGGCCAAATCTTATGTTATCACTAATTTCTCAAGATCAAAGATT
Organism: Nonlabens sp. Hel1_33_55; assembly: GCF_900101765.1. Classification (NCBI taxonomy): domain Bacteria; kingdom Pseudomonadati; phylum Bacteroidota; class Flavobacteriia; order Flavobacteriales; family Flavobacteriaceae; genus Nonlabens; species Nonlabens sp. Hel1_33_55. The sequence continues at coordinate 2,492,201 of NZ_LT627735.1, read as the reverse complement.
CTTGACCGTTGGGTCGACAAACTCGCCTCACTGGTAGAATAGTATTTATATTTACAATCTTGACAATTGTTCTATGAAAAAAAGAGTACTCATTACTGGCGCCGCAGGTTTTTTGGGATCTCATCTTTGTGACCGTTTTTTAAAGGAAGGCTTTCATGTCATTGGGATGGATAATTTGATTACTGGCGATCTTAAGAATATTGAACACCTTTTTCCTAGAGAAGACTTTGAATTCTACAATCACGATGTGTCTACTTTTGTTCATGTCGCTGGAGATTTAGATTACATCTTACACTTTGCTTCTCCCGCTAGTCCCATAGACTATTTAAAGATCCCTATCCAGACACTGAAAGTCGGTTCGTTGGGAACACACAATTTGTTGGGCCTTGCAATGGCTAAAAAAGCAAGATTGCTGATAGCTTCTACTTCAGAGATCTACGGTGATCCCTTAGTGCACCCACAAACTGAGGAGTACTACGGTAATGTAAATACCATAGGCCCACGTGGTGTCTATGACGAGGCCAAAAGATTTCAGGAATCCATGACGATGGCTTATCACAGATATCATGGATTGGAAACTAGAATTGTGCGCATATTCAATACCTATGGACCACGAATGCGGTTGAATGATGGCCGTGTCATACCTGCTTTTATGGGACAAGCATTACGCGGTGAAGACATTACTATATTTGGTGATGGTTCACAGACTAGATCTTTTTGTTATGTAGATGATCAGGTAGAAGGAATTTATAGGTTATTGCTTAGTGACTATTCTGATCCAGTCAACATTGGGAATCCTCATGAAATCTCTATCAAAGATTTTGCGCAAGAGATTATTGACTTGACAGGTACGGAACAGAAAATAGTATACCAACCATTGCCACAGGATGACCCTATGCAACGTCAACCAGACATAACCAGAGCTAAAGAAGTATTGGGTTGGGAACCTAAAATAGATCGAAAGGAAGGAATGAAACTTACCTACGAATACTTTAAACAATTGTCCCTAGAAGAATTGAAAAAAAGTGAACACAAAAACTTTAGAAAGCACAGCAGACGCTAGCCTTAGCTATCGTGATGGACGGTATTCTAGCCTCATAAGACCTATTTCTTATGTGGTTGACCTTGCTATTGTGATTTATGGTTCTGCATTTTTCTTTGAATCTAATTTTGACACACTCTCTTTTTCTATTTTCATTGGAATTTGTTGGATTATCATGTCCATGCAAATAGGCTTTTACCAAATTCACAGGAATACAGCCGTCACAAAATTGCTTGGGCTCATTTTCAAACAGGCTGTGTTTTTTACTCTTGTTGTCTTTGCATTTTTCGGTTACTACTATCAAATCGACAGCACTAGTGGGTATATTCTCAAGTACATCGCGGTGATTTACACGCTTATCGCCATTTTCAAGATCACGGTTTATTTCATTTTTAAAAACTATCGTAGTTATTTGGGAGGTAACTTTCGCAATATTGTGGTGATAGGAGATAATAAGGAAACTCGGGAGTTAGAAACATTTTTAGAAGCTCATCCAGATTATGGTTATAGACTCCAACATTTGTACGACGTTAATTCTACTGGATATGATCTAGATCGCATAAAAGAATTTGTACTTGAAAATGGAATTGATGAGATATTCTGCTCCGTTAAGGAGCTTGACAACGATGAACTTTTAGAGCTGACAGATTATGCAGACAATAATCTGCGTACGCTCAAATTCATTCCCAATCCAGAAACCATACTTTCCAAGCACCTCAAATATGACTACTATGGACAAACACCTATACTTTCCCTAAGGGAAATACCTCTGGACGATCCTTTGAATCAGTTGGCCAAAAGAGCTTTTGATATCATATTTTCACTTCTAGTCATCATTGGTTTTCTGTCCTGGCTTACACCTCTTATTGCTATTCTGATCAAGTTGGAATCAAATGGCCCCATCTTTTTTAAGCAAAAGAGAAATGGATTGGACTATCAGGAATTCGAATGTTACAAGTTCAGATCCATGGTGCCCAACAAGACCGCACATTTACACCAAGTGTCTCGCAATGACACACGTATCACTGGATTGGGAAAACTGCTGCGTAAAACCAGCATTGATGAGCTACCACAGTTTTTCAACGTTTTAAAAGGTGACATGAGTGTGGTTGGACCGCGACCACATATGGTGAGCCACACCCATATGTATGCAGAGCGTATCGATAAGTTCATGGTACGGCACTTTGTAAAACCAGGTATTACCGGTCTTGCCCAGGTAAGCGGTTATCGTGGTGAGGTAGAATCAGATGATGACATCGTGGGCCGCGTGCGCAACGACATCGACTACATAGAAAACTGGAGTACCGTCATGGACATACGTATCATCTTCAAAACCGTACTCAACATTCTAGTGGGCGATAAAAAAGCCTATTAATGGATTTGGTTTCAGTGATCGTCCCAGTTTACAATAGTGCTGCGACTTTAAAAGATACGCTGGATAGTATCTTAGCTCAAAACTATCGCCCTATTGAAATTATAGTCGTCGACGATTGCAGCAATGATAATAGTCACGCTTTCGCGAAAGCGTATTCTCAACAACATCATAAACAAAACATCAACTTTGTTATTCAGCGCAATGAGGAGAACATGGGCGCTGGATATACTCGAAATAAAGCATTGGGGTTATCTACGGGCCGTTACATAGCTTTTCTAGACGCAGACGACCTGTGGAGGCCCTACAAGCTAAACACGCAAATAGAGGCTATGAACTCCAGCGGAAGGAAGGTTTGCTATTCAGCTTATGAGATTTTTAAGGATGATTCAAATAATCCAGTAGCTGTACAGCAGGTTTTTTCAGAATTGACTTTTAATAAGCTACACAATACTAACTATCTAGGAAACCTAACAGGTATCTATGATGCGAGCGTCATTGGTAAAATCTCAATTTCCAGTATGCGCAAACGACAGGATTGGGCGATGTGGCTGGATGTACTCAAAAAAGGTGGTCCAGCAATAGGTATCCAAGAACCTCTGGCCAGTTACAGATTAGGAGCTGGACTATCTGCCTCAAAAATCGATCTGATTAAATATAATTTTGCGGTTTATAGAAGCCATTTAGGATACGGATTTCTGAAAAGTTGCTGGTGTATGGTACAATTCTTTTACGAGCAATTTTTTGTGAAGAATACGATGAAGAAACGGCTCTAACCTAAAACTTCTGTGACGAACTGCTTGAGCTTTCCATTTTTACTGCGATCTAGCCTATCCTTTTTTCGGAAAATCACTTCTATAGAGGCGTCGGCATAAGTAGCCATAGCTGTTTTTACCTTTTCTTTTTCTTTGAAGCTCAACTCTGTTGACGCCACATATCGAATCTCAAAAACTAAAGGCTCTTTTTGTATAATGACGAATTCAACAACATTATTGGATTCTGAAATAACACTCTTTGTAACATAATAAAAGGTCAGACCGGGAATTACTTTACCGTTTGGTAATCGTGCAATATCGCTGGTTCTACCTTGTAATTTTTCCAGGATTTTCACCCCTTTTTTGTTAGCAATACTTCCCAGATCACCTATCTCATATCTAATGAATGGATGTGCCTTATTATACAGATCTGTGATAAGAATTCTGCCAACCGTCCCATCTACAACGGGTTGGTTTTGCTCATCTACGACTTCAATAAAAAGAGTCGCTGTGTTAAGTATCATTGTGCCATCTGGGTTTTCCATCGCGATCAATCCAGTCTCGCTGCTACCATATTCATTGATCACAGGTATTCCTAGTACAGATTCTAACAACTCGCGATCATCCTTAAAAAGCATTTCGCTGGTCACTATACAAGCCTTGAGTGTAGGGCAAATGTCTTTAAGAATGACTTGTTGCGCACGACAATAATTGGCAAACAAAACAATGCTGCTGGTGTAGCCGTTGATGTAATGATATTTGCTTTCGCGAAAGCGATCTAAATATCCCTTCAAAATAGCATCACTCATATTGAATATTGGAAACCGGTGTCTGTTCCCTACAAAATCCTTCAATTGCTCTATGAATCGGCTGGTGCCGGTTGCCGGTATGCCATAAAATCTAGCCTCAAGGGAATGATCGAGATCAATGCCATGTTGTTTATAAGCGTGATCAAAAGCTGCCCATGTCATGGCGTGGCAAAATTTATCCTTAGCAAAAGAAAACGGGTGACCGCTAGAACCACTAGTGGATCCTTTGAAAACATTTCTGGTAGAGAAACCTTTGCTCAATCGCTGGTGCAATGGTTGCTGTAGATCTGATTTGGTTATTATGGGAAGGTTTTCCCAAGTTGCGTTTTTGTCTTTTACGTGTGTATTGTAAAAGGCTTTTGACTTAAAATGGTGTTTGAGAATAAGCTCTCTTTGCACCAATTGTTCTTGTTCATTCTTATTTAAATTAGCCTTAAAAACGGCTGTGGCCATCTTCAAATCATAGCCTTGCCATTGTAGTGATTTTCTAAATAAGGGAAGAGCCATTTAAACTGTGAATCAAGCGTGTTAGCAAAGTAAAACTTTTATTTTTGCTCTTTCAACAACCATCCTATGAATGTTTTGATTTTGGGTAGCGGCGGTCGCGAGCATGCTTTTGCTAGATCCATTGCTGCCAGTTCTTTACTCAAAAAGTTATATGTCGCACCAGGTAATGCTGGTACATCACAATTGGCAACAAACCTAGACCTACCAGTTACTGATTTTGCCGCAATCAAAACTAAAGTGCTGGAACTGGATATTTCAATCGTAGTCGTTGGTCCAGAGGCACCATTGGTTGAAGGAATCTATGACTTTTTCCAGCAGGATGAGCAGCTCAATCATGTGAATGTAATTGGGCCGTCAAAAAAAGGTGCGGTGTTGGAAGGCTCAAAAGAGTTTGCAAAAGAATTCATGATGCGCAACAATGTCCCAACAGCGGCTTATGAAAGTTTTACGGCAGATACTCTCAAGGAAGGCATGCAATTTATAGATACACTTAAACCACCATATGTTCTCAAGGCAGATGGCCTGGCAGGTGGCAAAGGAGTATTGATCATAGCAGATGCAGATGAAGCTAAAGAATCCCTAGAGCAAATGTTAGTGGGCGAGAAATTTGGCGCGGCATCTAACAAAGTTGTGATCGAGGAATTTCTAGACGGTATAGAAATGAGCGTGTTTGTCATGACTGATGGAAACAGTTACAAAACATTACCAACTGCCAAAGACTACAAGCGCATAGGTGAAGGCGACACAGGCCTAAATACTGGAGGTATGGGCGCCATTTCTCCAGTGCCATTTGCAGATGAAGTACTGATGAAGAAAGTCGAGGATCGCATTATCAAACCTACGGTTGATGGTTTGAAAAAAGAGAACATTACCTACAAAGGTTTCATCTTCATAGGGTTGATGATTGTGGATGGAGAGCCTTTGGTCATTGAATACAACGTTAGAATGGGCGATCCAGAGACTGAGGTGGTTCTGCCGCTTGTTTCCAGTGATTTACTGTCTCATTTGCACGCTTTCGCGAAAGCGGAACTCCACAAAGAAGAACTTACATTCGACCTGCGTAGTGCTGCAACGGTCATGCTGGTATCTGGTGGCTACCCAGAAGTCTATGAAAAGGGAATGGAAATCACAGGATTGGATGAGGTAAAAGACAGTATAGTATTCCATGCTGGAACCAAAGAAAGCAATGGGAAAACGCTCACTGCCGGTGGTCGTGTGATTGCGGTAACCAGCTTTGGCGAGAACTTCCATGAAGCCACAAAAAAATCCTATGAAAACATAGACAAGCTAGGTTTTGATAGGATGTATTATAGAACCGATATAGGTTTTGACCTATAGGCTTATTTCAAAAATGAATGCGCTGTTTGTGAACGATCTTCTTCGTTATTCTGGTCAAAAATGCGCAGTTGCTTCATCCAGTAACCTACAGCTAATATTAGTACGATGATCGCTACCCAGGTAAAAGCATTTGCGAGCCACCAACTTTCAAGTTCTAGTTCACGCAACCAATTGAATGGCACCATTAGGATATTTTCGAATAAATAGGCGATGGCCTCAAATAAATCTTTCATTGCAGTAACTTGCTTTAAGGGGACAAAAATAGTGAAAAAACCATATGCTTTCTAGATTTTTTAGCACATCGCAACCTTTCCATTATCTCATGGGAATCTTGCTATTGAGTTTAGGCAGTGTCTTTCTGTTGGTCTTTATTGAATCGCAGTGGAAATGGGAGTTTCTGATCTATGCCGCCATACTTCCTTTGATATTGCTACTTGTCCAATTTATCATTGTCAAAAATGAACTCACGGGACAAAATTCCTATGGCTTGTTTGCCACTACAATGCTGTTGCTCACCATGGTAATCACGGGAATTCAATGGCAAATGGTAGCCTGTCTATTTTTACTATTGCTCTCTTTGAGACGGCTATTAAGCCTTAAGAAAGGAATTGATAGCATACGCAAGATTTTTGACGGCAGTTTCTGGATTAGCATTGCCGTATTGATTGAGCCACTCATGCTAGCTTTTTTCATTGTTGTGTTTGCTGCAGTTTTTCTTTTTGCTAGAAATAAGTGGAACCACTGGGTAATACCTTTTGTCGCCATATCCTGCGTAGCATTGCTTGCATATACTATAGAGCTATATGTCACACTACCTTTTGTTTCATCACTATGGAGCTCCTCTTATTACAAACTAGCATTTCTATGGGATGAATGGGCGCCCATATACACGATTTATTGGCTTATTGCAGTAGCTGCCACTTTGGGTCTTTTGATCTATATTTTCAAACTGGTAGACATCCAGCAGCGTGTACGGCCGCGATTCTCAGTTTTGGTGTTTTCCGGTATTTGTGCACTTGCGGTAACTCTACTATTGCAATTCAATTATGTCTTGCTTTTAATTCCATCCCTAGCCATTTTTTTAGTGCGATCTATTGAGGTAATCAAACATAAGATGGGACGTGAGTTTCTTTTCGTTTTACCAGTACTGTTGATGATTCTAGCGTTGCTATTGCGGTAGACAGTCGGTATAGAAATTCTATATTTGCTATATAAATTGCTATTATGTTCTCCAAAAAAGCCAATTCCATTTTTCAGGAAGCTATTGATAAATATCACACAGTCAACACAGTAGATCAGCCGTTTGAAAACCCGTATGATAGATCCACTCAATTAATCGAGCATTTATTATATCACAAGTGTTGGATTGATACCGTTCAATGGCACTATGAAGACATCATACGTGACCCAAATATTGAGCCCGTAGCTGCACTCACTTTAAAAAGACAGATAGATGCCAGCAATCAGGATCGTACAGATATGGTGGAATATATTGATAGCTATTTTTTGGAAAAGTATAAAGATGTGAATCCTAAAGATGGCGCGACCATCAATACAGAAAGTCCTGCATGGGCCGTAGACCGACTTTCCATTCTTGCACTCAAAATCTACCATATGGAAGAAGAGGCAAATCGTAGTAACGCTAGCGATGCCCACAAAGCAGCTTGCCAGAACAAACTTGATATTCTACTTGAACAGCGTGTCGATCTATCCACAGCATTAGATCAATTATTAGCCGATATTGAACATGGCAATAAGTACATGAAAGTCTACAAGCAAATGAAGATGTACAACGACGATGAACTCAACCCAGTGCTGCGCTCTAGAAAATAATGAAGCCACAGCGACTATTGACGATACGTTTAAGCGCTATGGGCGACGTGGCAATGACCGTTCCCGTGCTCCTGGCTTTACGCAGATTGTATCCAGAGGTTGAAGTGATATCGCTTTCGCGAAAGCGGTTTTTCTCCATCATACAGCAAGTACCAGACATCGAGCTAGTAGAAGCAGATGTTAACGGCGCGCACAAAGGCGTTTTAGGATTAACAAGACTTGCCAAAGAACTTAGCAAGCACCAACCAGATGCCGTTGCCGATTTCCATAACGTGCTGCGTACCAAAATACTACGTGCATTGATTCGGAAACCTATCAAAGCCGTCATCGATAAAGGCCGCGCCGATAAAAAGAAATTAGTCAGCGATCCTGAATTTTTCCAGCCGCTCAAGTCGATCATAGGACGTTATCAAGATGTTCTTGATAAGTTGCAATTACCGGTTGAATTGAATCCTACTGATGTATTGCCACAATTAAGTATTCCAGAAAAAGTACATAGCCTAGTGGGCGACCACAATTATAAATGGATTGGCATAGCGCCATTTGCGGCTCACAAATCTAAATCTTTATCGCTCAACAAAGCTAAAGAGCTAGTTAGTAAACTGCTGGAAATAGGTAATATAAAACTAGTTCTCTTTGGTGGTGGCGCTACGGAATGCAAAAAGCTAGAGATTGTTGCCGGCACACATTCCAACGTTTTCAATCTTGCAGGATTTATGAGTTTTGAAGAGGAACTTGCTATGATATCCAACTTAGACGCGATGATTGCTGTAGATACCGGGAATGGTCATCTAGCAGCGATGTATGGTGTGCCCGTAATTACGCTTTGGGGAAACACGCATCCTTATGCTGGATTTACACCCTTTTCACAACCTAATGAGAATCAGATTACCGTTGATCGGGAACAGTTTCCACTAATTCCAACTTCTATTTATGGAAATAAAGTTCCTGCAGGATATGAAGATGTATTGGATACAATTGACTGTGCTCTAGTTGTAGCAAGACTTAAAGAGATTTTAAGTTAATTACAGACATGGTTCACTTGACCACTCTTGTCTTTCATCATCTCCATAACATAAATATGATTCTTTCAATTCAATTATTTCAAAATCACCTGTAAAGGAAGTGGTGTATTTCATCCATATAGCGATTCCTTTATAGGAGTCGTCTTTTAAATCTTCACGCGTATACAACAGAAAACTATCCGCGAATTGGCTTTTATAAGACTTTGTTGTAGTCATCGTTTCTGGGCCAGATTCTAAAACTATATGCGGATACATTTCCAACACATCCATAGGCTTATCAACACCATCGCTTGCGTCGATGGATTTTTGAAGTTGCTCAAAATCAATATTGCGGAATTGTGATAATTCCATACCGTCTAAATATATTGATTTCACTTGTTCTGAATTATTACAAGAACTGAAAGAAATGACTAGCAGGACTATAACTAGAATACGCGATTTGTGAACCATGGAGTTATCTGTAATTGTATTTGATAACCAAATTTAAGGGCTGCTGACGGTAAAACCTTAGTATCACCATCATTAACCCAATCATTTAAAATATTTTTGGGCATAAACTGTTCTATCAACACATGAAGTGGAAGCTACTTTTTTTATTCATTGCAAGTAGCTGGCTTATGAGTGCTCAGGATTACAGCGGTGTTGTCAAAAAACGACTACAAGTAAGTGATACCATAGCTTTTCATGAAATCAGTGTCAACCCTAATTTTTTTAGGTTGAGAGATAAAACCGGCATAAGCATAGACACCACTAAATATTCAGTTGACTATTCAAATGCTTTATTGATATTAAATGATAGAGCTGCAATAGCAACTGATAGTGTTGATGTACAATACTTACCGCTTAACGAGCTATTGACTAGATCTTATAAATTATACGATACTTCTATTATTCTAGGTAAGAACAGCCGTCAGGAACAATTGGTAGAGTTAAGCAAACCTACCTACAAACCTACGTTTGTACCCTTTGATGGTTTGCAGGTTTCTGGAAGTATTACTCGCGGCATACGGGTTGGCAACAATCAGAATAGTGTTGTGGATTCTGAGTTGGATTTGCGCATCACGGGACAGCTTTCTGATAAAGTTTCTTTACGTGCATCAATTCAAGATGCCAACGTCCCGCAAACCCAGAATGGCTATTCGCAGCGACTGGATGAATTTGATCAAATATTTATCGAGATTTTGAGCGATAACTGGAACATAAGAGCTGGTGATGTTGATTTACAACAATCCGATTATCAATTCAATAATTTTACGAAACGCGTTCAAGGTATTTCTGGACAGATTAAGCTTATTGGTGACGAATCTGCAGGATACGCAGGTGCAGCTGGCGCATTGGTACGCGGTACGTTTAACACGAGTAGGTTCACTGGCCAAGAAGGAAATCAGGGACCTTATAAATTGGTAGGACAACAAGGTGAACTTTTCATTCTTGTGATTTCTGGAAGTGAACGTGTCTATGTGAACGGCATACTGCTTACGAGAGGTGAAAACGCTGACTATATCATCGATTACAATGCTGGTGAGGTAAGGTTCAACCCTACGTTTCCCATCACCAGTGAAATGCGTATTTCCATAGAATATCAATATAGTGAGCGCAACTTCACTCGATTTATAGGATACGTTACAGGTGGTTTTGAAAGCGAAAACCTAAAAATTGACACGTATGCTTACACAGAAAGTGATGCCAAAAATCAGCCGTTGCAACAAGATCTCAATGATGATCAGGTCAATATTCTAGTGGCTGCTGGTGATGATCCTAATCTAGCTATCGCACCTAGCGCCGTAAGAGCAGACTTTTCAGAAAACCGAATTCAGTACGTAAAGCAGGTAATCAATGGAGTTCCGCGATTTGTTTTTTCTCAAAATCCGCAAGCGGAATTATTTAACGTGCGGTTCAGTTTTGTGGGAGAAAATCAAGGAAATTATGTCTTGATCGACAGTCAAGCGATCGCAAATATTTATGAATATCGAGATCCTATCAATGGTATTCCACAAGGTAGTTTTGAACCAGTCATACAGCTTTTTGCTCCAGAAACTTTGACCATTGCAGGTCTCAAGGCAAGATACAACCCAACAAACTCCACTCAAATACGTACTGAAATTGCCGCCAGTAACAACGACCTCAACAGATTTTCTGGACTAGATGACAACAATAATTCAGGTGTTGCGGCAAAGTTGGGTCTGGAGCAGGTTTTATTCAAACAAGACTCCACCCAAACCCTCAAAATCATCGCAGACACAGATTTTATTCAGTCAGATTTCCGTAATGTGGAGCGTGTTTATAACATCGAGTTCAATCGTGATTGGAATCTGGACAGCACTTTAGGCGATCAACTATTTACCACTACTGGTGTTGAATATGTGCGCGATACAACCATAGCTGCGACCTATGCGTTTCAGCATCTTGAATTTTCAGATCGTTATAATGGTAATCGACATAATATTGCTGGTAGATGGCGCAATGATGGATGGCTGTCACGCTTTCGCGGAAGCGTGCTCTCTACAAACTCCACCACTCAACAATCCACATTCAATAGAGCCGAAGCATCGATCCTCAAGTGGTTTAAAAAAAATTGGGTTGGAGCGCGACTCAATCTTGAGGATAATGAACAACTGGATAAAGCCACGCAACAATTCACAGCGCTGTCACAACGGTTTACGGAATATGAGGTCTATACAGGTCGCGGTGATTCTACGGCAACTTTTGTTGAAATAGGCTACAGGCATAGAGTGAATGATAGTTTGCGGTCTGGAAACCTGCAGCGCGTCAATAATAGCAATAATTATTACGTACGGTCACAACCCATTAAGGATGAGGTTCAAAGTCTTGTGGTTTTTGCTAATTATCGGGTTCTGAAAAGTGAGGACTCCAACATTGATAACGAAGTTTCACTCAACAGTCGAGTACTTTACAGCCGTAAATTTTACGGCAATAAAGTCCTATGGAATACTACCTATGAGACCAATAGTGGTACGATACCACGTCAGGATTTTACCTATCTAGAGGTTAACCCTGGTCAGGGAACGTTTACATGGATCGATTACAATAACGATGGAATTCAAGATTTGAATGAATTTGAGGTGGCACAATTTCAGGATCAGGCGCGTTATGTAAGGATCTTGCTGCCCAATCAGGTTTTTCTACCTATTCACCAGAATAAGTTTAGCCAGACCATCACGCTCAACCCTATTTCATGGTCTGGAGAAGATGGTTACAAAAAAGTCCTGTCGCAATTCTATAATCAGACCAGTTACTTAATTGATAGAATGGTGGAACGTGAAGGCGAGCGATTTGATCTGAATCCGTTTGATGATCGTGGCGATCAACTGGGCTTGAATCTGAGTTTTAGAAACAGCCTATTTTTCAATCGTGGTAAACAACGCTATACCACCAACTATACCTACTTGAGCACAACTTCAGAGAATTTGCAAAGTATAGGAAGCATTGAGTCAGAAGTGGAAAGCCACCAAATCAATTTCCTTCATAAAATAGGTGAGAGTTGGTTGTTTACTTTTAATGGACAAACGGGTTTCAACGCTAGCCGTAGTGAGAATTTTGCCAACCGCAATTTTGAGATAAATGAGAATCTAGTGAAACCGCAGATTTCCTACTTATTCGGCGAAAGCAATAGAATTGATCTGTTTTACGAATACCAGAATAAGGATAATCAGATTAATAATGCGGCCACGCTGGATCAGCAAAATTTAGGTTTGGGATGGAGTTTTAATAATGGTCAGAAATACGCCGTCAATGGCGAGCTGCGCTATATTAACAATGATTTCAACGGTCAGGCATTCTCACCAGTAGGTTTCCAGATGCTGGAAGGATTACAGGTAGGACAAAACCTGACTTGGAATCTATTGGTGCAGAAAAAAGTTACCAACTTTATTGATTTAAACTTGAGCTATCAAGGACGTAACTCAGAAACGGCAAGAACGGTGCATACGGGAAGCGTGCAGTTGAAGGCTTATTTTTAGCTCTATGAGCTATGAGGCGCTTTCTGCAAACCCTAGAATTCTAAATTAATTATCTCAATGACTTCTCTACTGATTCAGTTGTTATTGCTGGGATAATGTTCTTATTAAATTCTTTACCTCAAAGACACCATAATTTAATACAATTTGATAATCTTTTTTAGCTAGCTCAAATTCATCAATTGCTTTATTCAAATTTCCACGTTTTAAATATAAACTTGGGTTATACGGATTATCATTTATTACGTCAGATAAAATTGAAATTGCTTTATCTATTTCATTGATTCTCTGTAAAAAATCAATTTTATTTAACAATGAGCTAAAAGTTGATGATTCTTCTGACTCTAGTTTTATTGCTTTATCAAAACTCTGCAAAGCTTTTTCGTATTCATGTAATTCCTCTAAGATGTTTGCTTTGGCAACGTGAAGTTGGATATTTCTGGGAACAATATTTATCGCACAATCAAAATCTTCAAGTGCATCATTGTTTTTTCCAAGTGCCATGAAAGAGTAGCCTCTGTTTAAATAGGCTTCAAAATAACCAGAATATACATTAATGTGCAATGACAGATATTCTATTGCGAGTTTGTAATTCCTAATGAAAAAATAACTATTGCCTATCCATAAGTTTATATTGGAAAAGTTCGATTCCAGTGATTTAATTTTCAAATAGTCTAATAATGTTTTGTCCCAGATATTCAAATTCGAATAGATATTCGCTCTTAACTGCAGACTTGCTAAATGATCGCCATGTTTCTCTAACGATTGATTTAACAGTTCTAAAGCATTATTAACTCTTCCACGATTTAATTCTTCGACAGCTAATTTATGTTGATGATTTGAGTCTACATTTTTGAAAAAACGCATGCTTTATTTTTTGGAAGTATACCTAAATATAACCTTTGTGAAGAATTATTGCTTCAGAAAACCTGCACTATATCTTCCTCAACCACTCACTCATCGCCACACGCTTCTCTAAGTAAGATTTCAAATCTTTTATCGCAATACGTTCTTGTTCCATCGTATCACGATCGCGCACGGTTACTGCGTTGTCTTCTTTGGTATCGTGATCAATAGTTATACAAAAAGGCGTCCCGTTGGCGTCCTGGCGTCTGTAACGACGCCCTATGGCGTCCTTTTCATCATACTGGACTTTCATCGACCATTTGAGATCTTCAATGATTTCTTCTGCGATTTCAGGAAGACCGTCTTTTTTAAGTAATGGTAGGATTGCTGCTTTTACAGGAGCTAAAACCGCAGGGATTTTAAGAACTGTACGTTCAGATCCATCTTCTAGAGTTTCATCCATTAGTGAGTTAGAGAATACCGCAAGGAACATTCTGTCAAGTCCTATGGATGTTTCAATCACGTATGGAACATAGTTTTTGTTCTCTTCGTGATCAAAGAACTGCAGCTTTTTACCGCTGTGTTCTTCATGTGCCTTCAAGTCAAAGTCTGTTCTGGAGTGAATTCCTTCCAGTTCCTTAAATCCAAAAGGGAAATCAAATTCAATGTCAGTAGCGGCATTAGCATAATGCGCTAGTTTTTCATGGTCATGGAAACGGTAGCTTTCAGCTCCCAATCCTAATGAATTGTGCCACGCCATGCGTTTCTCTTTCCATACCTCAAACCATTCCAGTTCAGTTCCTGGCTTGACAAAGTATTGCATTTCCATCTGCTCAAATTCTCGCTGGCGGAATATGAACTGACGTGCAACAATCTCGTTTCTAAAGGCTTTTCCAGTCTGTGCGATCCCAAACGGAATCTTCATGCGACCCGATTTTTGAACGTTTAAGAAGTTGACAAAAATCCCTTGAGCTGTTTCTGGACGTAAGTACAAATCTGTTGCGGTGTCTGCGCTGGCACCTATTTTAGTACCAAACATGAGGTTGAATTGGCGTACATCCGTCCAGTTTTTTGAACCGGTATCAGGATCTGCGATATCCAGTTCTTCAATCAAAGCTTTAACTCCAGCGAGATCCTCAGCTTGCAATAGCTTTGCTAATCGCTCCACTGGTTCTTTTGACTTTTTCAAATATCCAACCACTCGCGGATTGGTCTCGCTGTAAAGCTTAGCGTCAAAATCTTCACCAAATCTTTTGGCAGCTTTTTCAATCTCTTTATTGGCTTTTTGAAGGTGTTTCTCGCAATAATCCTCAATTAGAACGTCTGCGCGGTAGCGCTTTTTAGAATCTTTGTTGTCGATCAAAGGATCGTTAAAGGCATCAACGTGACCAGAAGCTTTCCAAGTCGTTGGGTGCATAAAAATCGCTGCATCAATCCCGACAATGTCTTGATTGAGCTGCGTCATCGCTTGCCACCAGTACTCGCGTATGTTTTTCTTTAATTCCGCGCCATTTTGACCGTAGTCATAAACGGCCTGTAAGCCGTCGTAAATCTCACTGGATTGGAATACATAACCATACTCTTTTGCATGCGAGAGTACTTTCTTGAACTGATCTTGATCGTTGTTTGCCATAGCTAGCAAAGTTATAAAAAGGCTTGGATTGAAGTAGTTGGATGTGGATTATTTCGCTTTCGCGAAAGCGAAAACATTTTCTAGAAACCTACCAGACTTAAAAACCTATCTAAAACTAATCTCGCTATTCCCTACTCGTATAGGGCCATTGTAGATATTGATTCTATAAACACCAGGGATAATCTTTTCAACGTCTGCACCTATGACTTCACAGATATCGAGTTCTGCACCGGTATAAATATATTCTACAGCTTTGGAATATTTGAGCGTTTGCGTTTCAAAGTCCACGGTTTTAAGAGCACCCATCACGTTATTTTGCGGGTTGATCACTTGAATGTAAAGCTTATTGACACCTTTGGGAGCTAGTGAATTTTCTGGCAAGGTGAAGCATATCTTCATATCATCAACACGGCTAGCGCGATCGTTGACGACTTGTTTTCCTGATCTACGTACGATGACACCTTCGGTTTTTAGGTTGGTTGGAATCAGTGTGGATGCCTTTTTGATGTTTTCGTTGAGGTTGTTTACGGTTTCTTCCTGCAACTCGCTTTTTATGATCTCTTTATTGAGTGCCGCGATGGTACTGTCGTTCACGCGTACTAGGTAATTATTGCTCTCTTCTAATTCTTCAATGCGATTGTTTAATTTGACACGCTCTTCTTTTATGCGGCCCAATTCCTGACGCAATCTTGACATCACCGCAACGCTACCTTCAAGATTGATGACGCTATCTCGCAGTCTTGTAATGCGCTCTCTGGCATCGATCAAGTCGTTGCTTAGCATGTTTCCCTTCTCAATTTCTGCCGTGTATTCTAGGGAAATGTTTTTGAGTTCTTCCTCAATTTTTTCTTTCTCTGTAGTAAGACTGCCCTTGATCTGCTCATTTTCTTGATAGGTGGTGTATGACCAGTAAGCAAGCAGGACGAGTAACAGTACGATGACTGCAAAAAAGATCTTGAGAAAACGATTGTCTTGTGTGGTTGCCATAAGCTTTTCTATCTTTAGGAATACTAAACTATAAATTTTTATGCAGTCGTTAGTTCGGGATTTTGTTAATCTATTTTATCCGGTAACATGTACAGGTTGTGATTTATCACTTTCAAGCGGCGAGGAGACCTTGTGTACCCAGTGCCGCATGCTATTACCATTGGCTTTCAACGACTTGCGCCATAACGATAAAATGCGGGAATTATTTTATGCCCGTATTCCTTTAGAACATCTAACTAGTCTGTTGTATTATGAAAAAATAGGAACTGTGCAGCGTTTGATTCATGCGCTCAAATATCAAAAGCAGGAAGAAATAGGTGTCTTTTTAGGTAAATGGATGGGCAGTCTCATGTCTCAGGACCAACGTTTTGAAGATATTGATCTGGTGGTTGCAGTTCCTGTTCACCCAATAAGATTGCGTGAAAGAGGATATAATCAAGTCACAAAGTTTGGTGAATGCATTGCAGATGGATTAGGAGTCCGCTTTCGCGAAAGCGTGCTCACCAAAAATCGCAACACAATGAAACAGGCACAATTGGATCAAAGGCATCGCAGTGACGAGAGTAAATCACCCTATTCCATGAATGAAAACATTGTGGAAAACCAGCATGTTTTGTTGGTAGATGATGTCGTCACCACGGGAACTACTTTGACTTTATGTGCTAGAGAATTACTGAAAATTGAGGGTACTCGCATTTCTATGGCGACGATGGGAATATCGGTGTAAAATATCCTTTAACTTGCAAGCGTTTAGAATATCGTGATAAAGAAGTATAGCCATTATTTATTGACCATTGTCATTGCAGTTTTGTTGGTGCAATGTGCAAAACGTGGATCACCTACTGGTGGTCCCATTGATGAGGCGCCACCTGAGATTCTGCGCTCATTTCCAGATAACTATAGTGTAAATTTTGAGAACCAAAGGATTGAGATCACCTTCAATGAATACATCAAGCTCAATGAGCTCCAGAAACAGCTGGTGATTTCACCACCGTTGGAGTACAGACCATTGATTAAACCACAAGGTGGTGTTTCTAAAAAGTTGACCATTGAGATCACAGATACGTTGAGGGATAATACGACGTATGTGTTGAACTTTGGCCAGAGTATTGTCGATAATACAGAAGGTAATCCATACCCTTTTTTTAAGTATGTTTTTAGTACCGGTTCATACATTGACTCTTTGAGTATTAGCGGTAGTATAAGCGATGCACTCAATGTGGAAGCAGACGATTATGTGAATGTGATGCTCTATGAAGTAGATAGCACCTATAGCGATTCTATCATTTATAAAGAAACACCTAGGTACGTGGTAAACACACTAGATAGCTTGACCACTTTTACGATGGAAAACCTTAAGGCTGGTACCTACAGATTATTGGCTTTAAAGGAGAAATCCAGCAATTTAAAGTTTGACCCTAAAGTAGATAAGATTGGTTTTATTAGTGAACCCATTAAAGTACCAACTGATGAGATCTTTGAAATCCAAATGTTTCAACCTATCCAGGATGTAGGCGTGGATCGAGCCAGACACATAGGTCAAAGCCGAATTCAAGTAGGGATTTTTGGCGAACTGGATAGTTTGAATATCGAACCGCTAGATAAATCGCTTATAAGCGAGAGCAGAACAACCAAACTAGACAAGAAGGACACGCTAGAATACTGGTACAAGCCCATTATTGAGCAGGACAGTTTGATATTAACTACTACTTATGGAACCTTTAAGGATACACTTACTACGCGATTAAAAGAAGATCTAGATATTGATAGTCTTGAGATTGCAAAGTATGGGCAGTTCTCACTTAGTACTCCACTGCAACTTACTGCTAATACGCCCATAGTGGATACCGATCCGCTTTTGATGAACTTAATAGACAAGGATTCTGTACCACAGGATTTTGCAATACGACTGGACTCACTTAAAAATATATTGACGTATTCTTTTAACGTGCAGCCAGAGCAGCGCTATAATTTGAAATTGTTGCCAGGCGCTATCACAGACTTTTACGGCTATACTACAGATACCATTACCAATGTATTTACCACTAGAGCCACATCAGACCTTGGGAACATTCCCGTAACTCTCGAGGGTGGAACTGATTTTCCAGTAATTATCCAGATTACCATGGAAAATCTAGAAGTTGTTGCCAGCCAGGTCGCAAATTCTAATGGCGAGTATAATTTTGAATATCTCGATCCAGGGAACTATTATATTAGAGTGATCTATGATCGTAATAATAACGGTAGGTACGATCCAGGAAACTGGCTGTTGAACCGCCAACCCGAAAAGGTGGTATATTATCCAGAATTAATCCCGCTGCAGGCCAACTGGGATTATATCACCACTGTTAAGTTAGAGTAAAGGTATCACGATCTTCCAAAAACCTTAATTTCTTGCGGTTTAAATGGATGTTTTCTTTGTCCAGTTCGACGGTTTGAGTTCCTTCAGTTTCCCAAGCTTGTTCTAATAGTTCATGACCCAAAACATCATAAACTTGAGAATGACCGCTGTAATCCATGCCCGTTCCATCAGTTCCCACGCGATTGACACCTATACAATAGGCCATATTTTCTATAGCGCGAGCCTTCAATAAAGCATCCCAAGCATTGACACGCGGTACAGGCCAGTTCGCCACATAAATCAGCACATCATAATCCTGCGTATTTCTAGAATAAACAGGGAATCGTAAGTCATAACAAATCTGCAGGTTGAATGTCCAGTCCTTGTATTCTGCAATCACCGGCTTTTCACCGCGATCATACACTTCATGCTCGCCAGCGAGTGTGAATGTGTGGCGCTTATCATACACCATAAAATCGCCGTCGGGTTTCATGAATACACCACGATTGCAGTGATCACCAGTATCCTTTTCAAACATGACACTACCGTAAATGGCAAAGTCGCCAGCCATTGCATGATCTTTCATCCAGTCATAAATAGAGTAAGATGAAGCAATTTCTTTTGGATTCATGGAAAAACCCGTTGTAAACATCTCAGGTAGAATGACAAGATCTGTTTTACCGTAGAGCGCTTCCAACTTTTGATCAAAAGCGTGCATGTTTTTCAGTGGTTCTTCCCAGATGAGCTGGGTTTGAATGAGGGAAACTTTTAGTTTTTGGGGCATTTGCTTTTCTTTGTAAAGACTATCGGTGTTGATTTGTTGAATAACATCGGACGTTGACGGCTATTTATCAGAATCATCTTTCCAAAACGTGTTTCTTAAAATCTCCGCTGAATAAAAATTGCTAAACATATTTAAACTGTCTTTTGGTAGGTCATAGTTAATCAGACTTGGATCATCTGCTGTAATTATAATAGAAAATCTATTGTTTTCGAATTGACCTATGGCATTCAATCCTCTTTCAGAGACATTTCTAACTGTTAACCCTTTTGGAAGTGTAAAAATTGGATCTTCTGATTGAAAATGACCTATAGCAATTTCCTTTTCTAATCTACCCAATTCGCGTGATGGGCTATTAAGATAGCTCCAAAACCATAGCAGAATAAAAATGATATTAAAAGCAATTGATATACGAAAAACCCATTTTTTCATAAATAGTAGAACTTAGTTTACAATTCATTTAAAATCTTGGCAGCAGCAACGAGTTCTTCATCTTCCTTTGCAAAGCAAAATCGCAGCATTTTGGGATCTCGGCCTTCCATAAAAACCGAAATTGGAATGGATGCAATCTTGTGGTCGATAGTTAACGCTTTCGCGAAAGCGAGATCATTTTCATCTGTTATATCAGAATAGTCCAGCAATTGGAAATAGGTGCTTTCTGATGGCGTGAATTTGAACCTGCTATCGTTTATAAGATTAAGAAATAGATCCCGCTTGCGCTGATAAAATTTACCCAAATCCAAATAATGCTGAGGTTGCTGCAAATAGGTGGCAATCGCTCGTTGCATGGGTTGATTGACACAAAAAACCACTTGTTGATGCACTTTTAAAAATTCTTTCATCAAAGCTGGTGGTGCTAGACAAAACCCTGTTTTCCAACCAGTCACGTGAAAGGTCTTGCCAAAACTGCCCATCACAAAACTACGCTCTTTCAGTCCAGCGTAACGAGCAGCACTGCGATGCTCATTGTCGTCAAATATCATAAACTCATAGACTTCATCACTCATCACCAATAGATCATTCTCTACTGCAATAGTTTCCAGTTTCAACATATCATCGTGAGTCAACAATTTTCCACTAGGATTGTGTGGCGAGTTGACGATAATCATTTTGGTTTTAGGGTTGATGGCGTCACGCACTTGATCCCAATCGATGGTGAATTCAGGCAGCTGCATGGGAATCTTTATAGGAACTCCACCAGCCACTTTTATAGATGGTTCATAACAATCATAAGCTGGAGTAAAAAGGATAACCTCGTCGTCCTTAAATATCGTCGCTTGAATGGCGGTAAAAATGGCCTGCGTAGCACCTGCAGTTACACAAATTTCTTCATCGGGATGATAAAAAGTATGGTGTTGCGATTCAAACATCTGGCTGATTGCAAGCCGCAATGCCGGTAATCCCATCATGGGTGCATACTGATTATGATTCTCGAGAATGGCTTGTGACGCCAGTTCTTTTAATTCCTGACTTGCTGGAAAACTGGGAAATCCCTGCGACATATTGATCGCACCGTGCTGATTAGCAAGCTGCGTCATTTCGGCAAAAATGGAAGTTGGTATTTCTGGTAGTTTTGAGCGTGTCATCCTATAAAAATAAGAGATTATCAGCCATTCACCCTATCAAAGAAAGCTTTCTTATAGGTGTCACTTATGGGAATATAATCGCCCAAAATTACTGCACGGTTGCGCTCGATGAACTCAATTTTATCCATGGCAAGAATGTAGCTTTTATGCACTCGCATAAAATTGGACGATGGCAACGTTTTCTCGTAGTACTTAAGATTTTCAAGCGTATGGATCTTCTTATCGGCTGTTACGATGGTTACATAATCTGCCATTCCTTTAATATAATGGATATCGGCAAGATTGATTTTGAGGGTTTTGTATTCGCTTTTGACAAAAATGTAATCGGGTACATTGGTCTCTGGATTGCTGATTTTCGTCGTGTTTCTATCCTGGAATTTAAGGACCGATTTCTGAAAACGTTCTAGCGATATAGGCTTCAATAAATAATCGATTACATCCAGTTCATAGCCTTGCACGGCATATTGATCATAAGCGGTTGTAAATATGATTGGGAACTTGGCGCCCGCAATTTTTGAGAATTGAACTCCAGTCAATTCTGGCATTTGAATATCGCAGAAAATAAGATCTGGTTGGTATTGATCCAGTTGCTGCATCGCCTCGATAGGATTGGTAAAGGATTGCAACAATTCAACGCTATCAGTACGATTGATGTGTGATTCCAGCAATTCTAGCGCGAGCGGCTCATCATCAATAAGAATGCATTTTATCATGACGGGAAATGTATTTTAATAACGACGGTATAAACCTGATCAACAATGGTCTTTTCAAAGCTGTAATTAGTGCCATAAGTTAGCTTCAGGCGTTTTTGCAGGTTTTCAATACCTATGCCGCCCACACTATCTTTTTCACGCTTAGCAATCGTATTTGAGACTTTAATTGCAAGAGTTTTCTCCTCTAGGCTAATGTTGATTTGAATCGGCAAATCGGAATTAGTGACCACGCCATGTTTGAACGCATTTTCCACGAGTGGCATGAGCAGGAAAGGTGCTAACTGAAGATGCAGAGCTTGTGGATCGCATTGGATGGTGGTTTGTACGCTTTCGCGAAAGCGTAACTTCTCCAAATCAATGTACCCGTTTACAGCATCCAGTTCCTCACCAACGGTCACCAACTTGTCGGTCTCATAAAGGCTGTAGCGTAATAGTTGACTTAGCTTTTCGGTGGCGGCCAGCGCCTTATCAGATCCCATATTGATCAACGCATAGATATTGTTGAGCATGTTGAACAAAAAGTGCGGATTGATTTGCGATTTGAGAAAGGCCAACTCTGATTTCTTATTCTCCAACACCAATTCTTGTTGCTGCTGATCGCGTATCACGGCATAATTGACAAAGAACCAGCAAACACCAAAAGCGGTGTACAAAATCGCATAATATAAATTGTCACTGATGTAGTAAAGGGCGGTCGTACCCTCGTAATAATTGCCGTAACCGGTAATAGCCTTGATAATAACTTCTTCCACTAAATAGCGGAATCCAATGACCGTGAAAGCAATAAAAACAATACCAATAGCTGAAATCCATTTAGGCTGTTTCTTATAACGATAGAATAGAAACAGATAGGAAAAAAGCGCATAGCAAATAAACAACAAAGCAGATTGCAAGGTTCCCAAAGAGAATTCCAGCGGTTGATCCTGGAATTGTTCCCAATATTCTGGCGAGCGCATCAAGTCGCGCAGCACTTCCATAACAAGGAAGAACCCAAAAAATGATGCAACAAAACGGCCCAGTCTTAATTTCATGAAGTGAAGTTAGCAAACTGCTAGGGAATGCCCAGGCATGTATCTACGAACTCGCAGATTGTATCTATGAAATGGGTACAGCCCATTTTAAGGCGCTTATCGAGACAATTTAATGGCTGATCGATTGGACTATTCGTGAGCTGGATTGTCGTTTTAGATTTGGCTCAATAAACAAAAACAATATATCATGAGAACATTTATTCTATCCATCGCACTTATCGCTATCGCAACTTTCACAACTTATGCTCAAGATTTTAATGAGGAGCAATTTTTACAACAAAGTAAAAAAGCTTTCCAGTTTGACGGCGCTGATGTCCTACTATTAGGAACCTGGCATATGGGCTACACCAGCGATGCTAATAAATCAAGTTACGACGCCAGCCTACCAGAACGACGCATTGAGATAAGCGAGCTGGCGGTCCAACTTGCCACAGAGTTCAAGCCTACAAAGATTCTAGTTGAGGTAACTCCTGAAGAGCAGCAAACTATGGATTCTTTATATGCAGCGTACGTCAAAAATCCCAAGGAAATAAGCACTTATCATGGCGAGGTTGGCCTTCTAGCATTTCAAATCGCCAGAGCTAGCGATGCAACGCTGCATGCCATAGATCACAAAATGGGCTATGACTACAATAGTATCGCCCAACTAGCAGCGGCTACTGGAAACACCATTATGCAGGATTATTATGGGCAGCTCATGCCTGTATTAGGACAAGCACAGCAATTAGAAAAAACAGCTAGTACTAAACAGTTGTATCGCTTTAGCAACACACCAGAATATTTAAGCTTTCTTAAAAATGTGAATGCAGATCTCATGACTTATGTCAATACAGACGACAACTTTGAAGGCGCAGATACCGCAGCAGATTTCTATAAAAGAAACCTAAGGATTTTTGCAAATATTAACCGACTTGAGATCACTCCAGAAGATCGTGTTCTAGTATTGAACGGCGGCGCACACGTGGCATTCTTCCATGAGTTTATGAAGAATAGCCCTAGATATAATGTAGTAGATGCGCAGGAGTTTTTGAGGGGTTAGATTTAACAAGTGAGATTCCAGTCGACTTTTGATGTCAGAAGGACTGGAATTTTATATTTCTACCAATCCAACGTTTTTTAAATATTGATAAGTTTCATCATAATAAGAATGTAGTCTAGTGTGGTCCTCTGCATCACCCTTAGGAAGGTAAATCACCATACCTTGTCGAGCTCGAGTTAAAAGAACTCGGTAAGTGTTTTTCAAGTATTCATGATGGATTTCTAAGTTGATATTCTGCCATTTAGTTCCTTTAAGTTTTTGATGACGCCATTGCATGTTTTCAACATAAAAGTTTGCACCCCAAGCCACGCAGCTCCAGTCTATTTCCAAACCTTGAATATCAAATTCAGTTGCGACATCCTCCAAAAAATAGGAAGACCTAATGTCTTCTTTATTATTTAGAAACCAATTTGAGGCTGAAATCTCATTTTTCACATCGATCCCTAGTGGCCTTAATCTACGAGCTCCAGAGGACGCAATTATACCAATTCTCTCGGTACCTTTAGATTGATCTTTAAGCCAAGATTTTGCAATTTCAAGATTCCTAGTCAGTACGATTGGATATAGCTCATGTATTTTTTCATAAAGAAGCTTTGCATTTTTTAAATTGAGATCCAATAACTCTTGGATGAATTTTGAGAGTAATTCTGAGCGAAATGAGCGTACGGAAACAGCTAGGTGTAAATCCTTATTACTAGTTCCATTGTTTTCAAGAAATAATTTACTCTTAGCTGATCGTAAATAATTTTTATCTGAAATGATAGAAGTGGAATAATGAACACTCCAGTCAGGAAAGCTACGTGATAGAGATACAACCCATTCTTCAAGACCGGCCTCACCAGTATTGATTTCTTGACCGCCACCAATAAGACAAATGATAACGCACCAATCAATATGTCGATCCATAACGTCTATCAGGAATTCTGGCTCGGACATATTAAAGTCATCTTTTCCTTTTTTTCTTTTCATGAATGAACTGGTTTGATCCAAGGTCCAGGCTCTCTGAGCTTCATCAAAAACGACTACTTTTTCAATCGGTGCTCTAGATGATTTCAGATTATCATCTCTGAAATGATGAATATTTTGGATAAAAGCATTTGCCTTAATAGCGGCTTGCTTTTTCGTTATTTTTAAATTTTTAGCTTTAGCAGTTTTGACTTCATCTCTTGTTAATGCTTCTCTCAAAACCTCCACTAAAGGACCATTACCAGACAAAAAAACCGCGTGTTCATCTTCATCAGTTTTCATTCTATCCACAGCTATATTCAAACCTGCTAACGTTTTTCCAGCGCCAGGAACTCCAGTGATAAAGCAAATCGATTTTTTTGAGTTTTGTTTTGAAAATTCAATTATTGAGTTAATATAACTGGAAGTTCGTGATAAGTTGATGGCCCCAGAATCAGACCTTGTTATCTCTTTGACATTATGACCTTTATAAAGAGCTTGTGCTGCTTCTACGATAGTTGGGGTAGGCTTATAGATTGAATTCTCCCAATAAACGTGATCAATTGTAGCGCTACCAAGCGTCAAAAATGATTTAATAATTGAACTAATATTGTGTTTATTTGCTTTTGCCGCCATCTGTAATTTTTTAACAGAATGCAAATCTTCTTCAACTATTTCCGCCTCAGTCGCAA
Source organism: Nonlabens sp. Hel1_33_55 (assembly GCF_900101765.1). Lineage (NCBI taxonomy): Bacteria > Pseudomonadati > Bacteroidota > Flavobacteriia > Flavobacteriales > Flavobacteriaceae > Nonlabens > Nonlabens sp. Hel1_33_55. Next base: position 2,466,949 of record NZ_LT627735.1, on the reverse strand, counting down.
TTAATAAAGGAATTAGGGTGAGGTTATGGCTGCCTTCATGAAAGTTTTTTAAATCGATCGAATAATCTATAACTTGTTCCAGTGCATTTTTATCGTATTTGTTGGAACCGATTTTAAATTCAACAACAAACGCGATATTTTTAATTATAAGAATATTGTCAACTCGTTTCCCCATTCTGGGAATAGCAAACTCAAAATATATTTTACCTTCTATAGTTTTTAATTGCTCCTTCAATATCTCAATCTGAGCTTTCCAAGCATTCTTTTGTAATTCATCTAGAGTTTTATTTTCATGATTTGAACTCAATTCACCATAAATTTTGACCGAATCGGTTTGTAGAAACTTTTCTATAGAATCGCTGTAATAAGCTCTTTGCATCAATTGTTATTTAAAAGAGGAGAAATGTACAATGAATAATTAAAGAGCAGAAAAATCCTAAAATCAAAAAACCCGATTCTTTATGAATCGGGTTTTTTAAATGATTTGAATGATGGTTTAACCTAGAACTTCAGCCTTAAGGTATTCACGATTCATTCTTGCGATGTTTTCTAGCTTGATTCCTTTAGGACATTCTACCATACAGGCACCAGTATTGGAACAGTTTCCAAAACCTTCTTCGTCCATCTGGCGCACCATTGCTTCTACGCGCTCTGTTGCTTCTAGCTCACCTTGAGGCAATAATGCAAACTGTGAGATCTTAGCACTGGTAAATAGCATCGCACTTGCATTTTTACAGGCTGCTACACAGGCCCCACAACCTATACAGGTTGCTGACCAGAATGCCTCGTCTGCTTTGCTTTTCTCAATAGGAGTTGCGTTTGCATCCTGAGTATTTCCAGATGTGTTTACAGAAATATAACCACCAGCTTGTTGGATTCTATCAAAAGAAGAACGGTCAACGATCAAGTCCTTTACAATAGGGAATGCCTTTGCTCTCCATGGCTCAATAGTAATTGTGTCACCATCTTTAAACTTGCGCATGTGTAGTTGACAGGTCGTGGTCAACTTTTGCGGCCCGTGTGGCTCGCCGTTGATCATCATGTTACAAGAACCACAAATTCCCTCACGACAATCATGGTCAAATTCCACAGGAATATCACCTTTATTGATCAATTCCTCGTTGAGGATATCCATCATTTCAAGAAAGGACATGTCGCCATCGACGCCATCTAGCGGGTAATCCACCAGTTTACCTTTGGCTTTAGGCCCTTCTTGTCTCCAGATTTTTAAGTTTAATTTCATATCTGCTGTCTGTTAGTCGTGGTGTGCAACTGCTGTTGAAACCACAGTATTATTTAGAGTAGTCCGCTTTCGCGAAAGCGAACTCATTAAAATCTTATTTATAAGAACGAGTCTTAAGTTCTACGTTTTCAAACACAAGTTCTTCTTTGTGCAATTCAGAATGACGCGGATTCTCATTGTAACCCCATGCGGCAACGTAGGCATAGTTCTCATCATCCCGTAAGGCTTCACCTTCTGGCGTCTGATACTCTTCACGGAAGTGTCCACCACAGCTCTCATTACGATCCAACGCATCCTTTGCAAACAACTCACCTAATTCCAGAAAGTCTGCCACGCGGCCTGCCTTCTCTAGCTCTTGGTTTTTAGTATCTGCACTACCAGTCACTCTCACGTTTGCCCAGAAGTCTGCTCTAAGCTCACTAATTTCATCCATGGCTGCTTGTAGATCTGTCGCGTTACGAGACATCCCACATTTGTTCCACATGATAAGACCTAGTTTCTTGTGATAATAATCTACGGAATGCTTACCTGATGCATTTAACAATTTCTCGATGCGACCTCTAGTTTCCTTTTCGGCTTGATCAAATTCTGGAGTATCTGTTGAAATCTCTCCCGTACGAATCTCATCAGCTAGATAATCACCTATGGTGTAAGGCAACACAAAATATCCATCTGCAAGACCTTGCATCAACGCACTTGCTCCTAAACGGTTGGCACCGTGGTCAGAGAAGTTAGCTTCACCAGCTGCAAAACAACCAGGGATTGAAGTTTGGAGATTGTAGTCCACCCAAAGTCCACCCATAGTGTAGTGAACTGCTGGGAAAATCTTCATAGGAACCTCATAAGGATTGTCGTCAGAAATATTCTGATACATATCAAATAGGTTACCATACTTCTTCTTGATGACTTCTTTACCTAACTTGATCATTTCTTCCTCAGTTGGATTCTTGTGACCATGTGTTAAAGCTTCCACTTTACCGTAGCGTTTGAAGGCTGCTTCAAAGTCTAGGTAAACAGCTTGACCGGTTTTATTAACACCAAATCCCGCATCACAACGCTCCTTGGCAGCTCTGGATGCCACATCACGTGGCACTAGGTTACCAAAGGCTGGATAACGACGCTCTAGGTAGTAATCTCTATCTTCTTCTGGAATATTGACACCCTTAAGTTTTCCTTCGCGGATTGCCTCGGCATCTTCTTTCTTCTTAGGAACCCAGATACGTCCATCATTACGTAAAGATTCTGACATTAACGTCAGTTTAGACTGGTGCTCACCACTTACTGGGATACAGGTTGGGTGAATCTGAGTATAACATGGATTTGCGAAGTATGCACCACGACGGTGAGTTCTCCACGCTGCCATTACATTACTTCCCATCGCGTTTGTGGAAAGGAAGAATACATTTCCATATCCACCTGATGCGATCACTACGGCATGTGCACCGTGACGTTCAATTTCTCCTGTAACAAGGTTACGAGCAATGATACCACGAGCTTTTCCATCCACAACCACAAGATCTAACATCTCGTGACGGTTAAATGGTTGCACTTTACCACGGTTGATTTGTCTATTTAAAGAAGAATAGGCACCCAATAATAATTGTTGTCCAGTCTGTCCAGCAGCATAAAATGTTCTGGATACTAGAACTCCACCAAACGAGCGGTTATCTAATAGACCACCATACTCGCGTGCAAATGGAACTCCTTGCGCCACACACTGGTCAATGATATTTCCAGAAACCTCCGCTAGGCGGTATGTGTTAGCTTCTCTAGATCTGTAGTCACCACCTTTGATCGTGTCATAGAATAGGCGGTAGTTGGAGTCACCATCACCTTGATAGTTTTTTGCAGCATTGATACCACCTTGTGCAGCAATCGAGTGCGCACGACGTGGTGAATCATTGTAGCAAAATGTTTTGACATTGTAACCTAGCTCTCCTAGAGTTGCAGCAGCAGAACTCCCTGCAAGTCCAGTTCCCACAACTATAACGTCAATGTTACGTTTGTTTGCTGGGTTGACCAGGTTGATATTATTCTTATGATTGACCCATTTTTCTTCTAATGGTCCTTCAGGTACATTTGAATTGAAAACTGCCATAATTATGCTGCTAAATGATTAAAGTGGTGATAAAGAGCGATGAAGATAAATCCAGCCGGAATTACCACTGCCCATGCGTAAGTGAACTTTCTCAGCCCATCACCTGTCTTAACGCTTTTCACACCCATAGACTGGAACGAGCTGTTGAAGCCGTGCCATAAGTGTAAAGCCAATAAAATAAATGAACCTACGTAAATCCATGTTCTAACAGGATCAACAAACTTTTCTTTAAGTTCTGGCAGGTATCTAGTTGAATCCTCAACGCCTACTGCTATGTATTTATAATTAATTTCGTGAATCCAGAAATCGTAAAAGTGCAATCCTAAGAACGCAAGTACCACAGCACCAGTCAAAATCATGTTTCTAGATACCCATGAAGAGTTGGCATTACCATCAAATTTTTTGTATTTAACAGGTCTTGCCTTACTGTTTCTAATCTCTAGAATGATTCCCATTACAAAGTGGACCACCACACCAGCGATCAAAATAGGTTGTAAAACAAACTGAACCAACGGATTGTATCCCATAAAATGAGACCACTCATTAAAGGTATCAGGAGCGATGACCGATGTAATATTTATGGTAAAGTGTTGAGTAAGAAAAACTACCAGAAATAATCCTGAAAGTGCCATTACCCATTTACGTGCAAGAGAAGATTTAACTAATGCGCTCATGTATCGATTTTTAAATTGTCGCAAAGATAGCTGTGAAAGCCGCCATTTTCAATTCTGCTATTTGCAATATGATAAATATCAGTATTATTTGGACTCGATCTTAATAATCTAATCGATTGCACTGATATTTCTTCGGCTAATTTGGTCGTAATTGTGTAGTATTAATTACTGATTGAATCTTGTGATTCTTATTTGTATTAGTTCGCTTTCGCGAAAGCGTAAATAAAAAAGCCGCTAGTATGAGTAGCGGCTTTTTAAACAACATTAATAATAGCTTATGAACAAGTAGGGTTAGGATTGACTGGCACATCTGTGGTAAGTGTATGATACCAGGCCAATGCTGGATCGTTTGCCTGTACACATCGCAACACCATTCTATTTTCTGTAATTTCCAAAATTTCATATTCAGTAGCTCCTACATACCAACTAATAAAATTGTCATTAGGTAGCAACATAGTCGTCTTTCTAGATTGATCTGCTGGAACTACGGTGTCTGTTGTAGGAACAAAAGTGATCACACCTGGAGCAGGTGCAGTAAACGGCAAACATTCATCTGCATTATTAGGATTATCTGCAGACGGGCCACCAAATTCACTTAAATAGGTATTATGAAAATATGTGGCGCCAAAGTTTTTCAATTCATAACTGACGTTATTTCCATCCATTGTGAATACCATCTCGTCTTCATAAAAACACTCGGTTAAATCATTGCAATACCTACCGAAGGCCGGTACCGGGAAAAAAGCTGGTGTGTAATAAGCTTCAGGAGCTTGACCAGGTATTTGATCAGGGCTGCTGGGTCCTACACCCCAATGACCATTTTCTGCAACGGACCAGTACCATGTTTTACTTGTTCCTCCAGTCAAAAACTGTTTTGCCTCTGCATCGTCAAACGTACTCAAGACGTCAATAACTATAGTTTGAGTAGTTGCAGCACCACCAGTTCCTGTAGCAGTTACGGTCACATTATAACTAATCACGCCAAGCTCAACAAAACGGTGTTCAATTACCCCATTAAAAGTTGTACCGGTACGGCCATCTCCAAAGTCATACGTATAGTTCAAGGTATTGTCTGAGCTCGCGCTAAAAACGACAATCCCAGTTCCATCTCCATTAGGATCTGCAACGCTTTGTCCCTGTAAATCAGCATTGATAGTCAAATTGCTTGGTGTGATAATATCACCAAACTCTGTGTCGTCATCTTGACAAGAGTGAATCGACACTGCTAGAGCCAATATCAAAAGTTTATAATAGTATTTCATAGCAATTATTTTAATTCGTTTTTATCAAATCGTCAATATAAATCGTTTCAGGATTGTCGGTCGCTCCTAAAGGATCAAAAAAGATGACAACGTTACGCAGATTCTCTGTGGCGTTCCCAGTGAAATTTTCAAATGTAAGTGTCTCCCATTGATTTGCTACGGTAGTTGTTACAGTAGTCACCTCTTGAAACTGGCTATTGTTGCCTACTTGTTCAAACTTGAGCCAAATTGGCAATCCTGCTCTTGGAGAATACACCTTCAAGGTGTAGCTGGTGGAGGCATCAAATGAAAGTGGTTCGTCAACGACTATCGCTACAAGAGCAAAATTGTTCCCACCAATAGCTGGTCTATCAAATTGCCCCACTGTACCAGACATGTTCCCTGGTCCAGATACTGGATTCTCAACTATTGAAAATCCTCCATTATTCGTTCCTATGTCGTACTGTCTTCTATCATCTTCAAAAGTCAGCGGCAAGAGTACCGGTGGTCCATCAGCTAATTGGATATCATCAAAGTAGTTAACGTCGCCAGTAGTAGTATTCCCTAGATCAAAGAACACTACAACACGCGTTATAGCCTGATCGAGATCAAGACCTGTTGTGTCAAAAAATAACGTTTCCCAATCACTACTTTTTGTTGTAAAAGAATCAAAATCAGGTGATTCGTAACTACGATCAGCGTTTTCAAATTTCATGGTCACTTTGGTTCCAATAGGCATAGGAGACCAAGTTTTCATTCTAAAGTTTTGAGGTCCAGAAAAATCAATCGGGTCAGTTAAAGGGGTGCCAACACCACCAAATACTTGATTACCTGTTTTTTCAATACTTACCACTTTAGTACTATTATTTCCAGCACTCATATCTGGATTATCTACAATTGATGCAATTGCTTCAAAAGAGCCTAGATTGTAATCTATAGTAGTAGATTCATAATCAAGAGGCAACATAACTGGTTCTGCTGGATTTTCTATTATTACCTCTTCGGCACTCTCGGTAATCGCGTTACCACCACTTAATGCTCTTACAGTAATCGTATAACTACCAATTTCAGAATACTCATAGGTCACTACATCATTCTCCATAAAGGTTACTGGCGTCATGTTGGGATCTTCACCAAAAGTAACCTCAAACGCAGTTTCAAAATCTGCCGTTGCTGTTACCGTAACTCCAAAGTTTGATGAAGCGCTTCTAGTTACCGTGACATTCAGATTTTCTGGAGCTCTAAAGGAAACTGTGAGATTTTTCACAACCTCAGTGGTTTGACCGCTAAGATTAGTAGCCACTACCCTTACAGGAAATGATCCTTCTGGATAGTTACGTTCTGCATTTTCACCTAAGGCTAATACTGCAGATTCTCCAGTTCCATCTTCAAAGAAAACTTCAAAGGAAGAAACACTCTTTCCAGATGGTGATAGGGTTACTAAGCCAGTATTATCTTGCGTGATACTGAATATAACATCTACTTCAGATGGAGCTTCAATTGCAGCCGTTAAATCCTTTACATCATCACTTTCACAGCTTTGAAAAAGCATAGTACTTCCGGCAATAAAAGCAAGCAAGAAAATTTTTATATTTTTCATTTCAGTATTTTTTAGTAATTAGGATTTTGCTCCCAGCGATTTCCTGCGAGTAATATTTCTTGAAGCGGAATAGGAAATACTTCGTTTTTGTTTGGTGTAAATCCATCTATTTCTGCAGCGGCGCGTCCAGTTCTTACTAAATCAAAGAAATGGTGGCCTTCACCTACTAATTCCAGTCTGCGATCTTGAAATATGGCATCGCGCAACGCACTTCCAGAAAGATCTAGATCGCCTAAATTGGCTCTTCTACGAACAATGTTTAGGTAATCGCGTGCAGGACCATCTCCTAGATTACCACTGTTATACGCTTCTGCAGCCATAAGATACACGTCTGCGAGACGTATGGCTCTATAATTATTAGGGTTAGTCAAATTGGCATCACCCGTATTTAAGTCACCTTGACGAGCAATATATTTTCTATTGTAATAACCAGTGTGCTCAAAACCAACTCTAAAGGTTGCATTATTTGCAGCGGCAAACTCATCAATATCCAGAATTGCCACATCTTTTCTTACATCATTGGGTGGGAATAAGTCCACTACTTCCTGAGTAGGAACATTGAAACTAAACCCTGAATCATATACGGGCCCGTCATAATTTCTGATTCCATTGAATCCAACTGCGACATTACCTTCACTACATTGCAAGCAACCAAAACCGGCACCTTCTAAGTCAGAGTATTGAATCTCAAAGACTGATTCTGAGTTGTTTTCATTGTCATTTTCAAAGATGGTAGAATAATCATCTACTAGTGAATATTGATTGGAAGCAATGAGATCATCTAGAACATTAGCTGCGTCACCAAACTTTTCTTGAAAAAGATACACTTTACCAAGAAGAGCTTGTGCACTTCCTCTTGTAGCACGTCCTACATCAGGTGTTGTATACTGAAGATTTTCAATAGCATACAAAAGATCTAATTCAATCTGAGCGTAAACTTCTTCTTTAGGAGTTCGATCAACATCAAATTGATCCCCAAATAAAAATCGTTGATCTACAACCAATGGAACATCTCCAAAAAACTTTACTAATTCAAAGTAATAATAGGCTCTCAAGAAACGTGCTTCTCCTAAAACTCTTGGTTTGTCAGGGAAATCTGTCTTATCCTGAAATTCTAGGATATAATTAGCTCTATTAACACCTGCAAACATCCATCTCCAAATATCGGATAATTGATCATTCACTGGTGTGTGAATCATATCGTCAATTTGCTGTATCCCTATAACATCTGTTGCACTTTCTCCACCTGCAAGAGTATTGTCAGAAGCAATATCGCCTAACATTACATTCAAATACGTGGATTGTAACAAATCATAGGCAGCAACTAGTGCGTTTTCATAATCTGCTTGAGAATTGAAAAAATTCTCAGAATTGGGATCTTCACTTTCGATTTCTAGATATTCCTCGCTACAGGCATTAAACCCTATAGCAGCGAGAAACAAAAGAATGTAAATCTTATATCTTTCCATTTTTCTATTTTTTAAAATTTCGCGTTTACTCCTACTAAAAATGTTCTAGCAACCGGATAGAATCCATTGTCAATACCACTTGCTAATGGATCTCCAGAACTAGCACTAGGATCAAAACCTCTATATTCAGTCAAGGTAAAGGCATTTCTAACAGATCCATATATTCTCAAACTGCTAAGCTGAACGTTACTTAACGCATTTTCTCCAAGAGTATAACCTAGCTGCAAATTTTGTGCCCTTACAAAAGAAGCATCTTCTACAAAGAAGTCAGAGAATACTTGATTTGCAGTCGCACCAGTTGTGACTCTAGGGAAGGAATTTGTTGATCCTTCACCAGTCCATCTGTTCAATGCATTTGTAGTTAAATTAGTTAAAGGTTGGTTACGTTCATAGTTACGCACCATATCGTTACCAATGGAGGCAAAGAAGTAGCTCTGGAAATCCCAATTCTTGTAATTAAAGCTCAAATTAAGTCCCATAGTTACGTCTGGCAGTGGATTACCTAATTCAACACGGTCATCCAGGTTGATCTCACCATCGTTGTTTGTATCTAGGTACCTAAAATCTCCAGGTTGAGCGTTTGCTCCCAGGGCACTTTGTGAAGGGTGCGCAGCTACCTCATCAGCATTTTGAAAAATACCGTCCGTTTGGAAACCATAGAAATAACCTATCGGGAAGCCTTCTTCAAATCTAGTTATTGGCGGTTGACCCACACCAAATCCACCAGCCTCTATAAAGCCATTATCATTATTTACAAAAAGAACTTCGTTATCTAGTGTCGCAAAATTGTAACTAGCATTAAAGCTAAAGTCGTCAGTCAAATCATCAGAATAGCCTATCAAAAATTCAATACCTGTGTTTCTAATATCACCTCCATTGATAAAAGGCGCGCTAGATCCAGGAGCACCTGAACCTAATATACCAGATACTGCAGGAGCAATTAGCAGATCTCGAGTCTCTCTTCTATAATAATCTAGGGTGACATTCATTTTGTTTGAGAAAAATTGCATATCCACTCCAAAGTTGGTCGTGAATTGCTCTTCCCATTTAATTTCTGGATTGCTTAGTGCTCCACTTGCAGTTCCGTTGATAATCTGACCATTGAAAACATATTGACCTTCACCAGTCAATAAGGACACATAACCAAATGCTGGTATTCTATCGTTACCAATCAAACCAGCCGATGCTCTGAACTTTAGAAAGTCAAAAATTTCGCTATCTGCTAAAAACTCTTCATCAGATGCTACCCAACCTATACTTGCTGATGGGAAATATCCAAACCTGTTTTCTGGACCAAATATGGTACTACCATCACGTCTTATGACAGCAGAAAATAAATACTTTCCATCATAGTCGTACTGAACCCTTACAAAATGTGAAAGCAAACGTTGATCAAATCTTCTGGCGCCATTCTCGTCGCCATCAATGATACGATCAGCACCTTCTAAGCTCACTTCATTATATTCATTACTCTCATTACCAAAACCTGTAAATCCATTAAAATCTCCACGTGTTCTAAAAGCACTCATACCTAGAGTAGCCTCAACATTATGAACATCATTGAAAGTGTTATCGTACTTAACAAAAGCATCATAAGTATAATCACTAAAGAAGTTTTCATACTCGCTATACACATTCTCAGTCAAGTTGAAAACCTTACCAGATCCGTAAAATGCTCTGGGATTAAAGTTGTTTCCAGACGCTTCAGAATAATTAGCTTGTATTCTAGCAGTAGCCTCAAAATTTTCTAGAAAGGAATAAGTCAATCCAAAGTTTCCACTAATCTTCCCTACATAATTTCTGTTATAGGTATTTGCCAGTTGTGCTTCTGGATTGATGACCTCATTACCTAAACCTTCAGCGATAGAAAAGTCTCCATTTTCATCACGCACTGGAATGGTTGGCGCCATGTTCAAAGCGTTAAATAGTACAGAACCTAAGCCACCGTCATTAATACCTTTATTGCTGGTATGAGAATATAAAAATCCTGTTTTCATTTTCAGATTATCGGTCCAATCGTGGTCAAAGTTTCCACGTAATGTAAATCGATCAAAATCAGACTTATCGCTTCCTACTATTCCGTCCTGAAGTAAAGCAGCCATTCCAAAAGCATAAACAGACTTTTCAGTTCCACCTCTAACAGACACATCATTGTTAAGTATTAGGGCATTATCAAAAACTTCATCTTGATAATCCGTATCGGTAAGGTTTGAAATATCTGTAAATGGTAATGCTTGACCATTATTTGCAAAAGCTTCATTCTTTAATAAGGCGTATTGTTGAGCATTTAAAGTTGGTAACTTTCTAGAGGTTTCTTGAAATCCACCCCATGAATTGAACTCAACGGTTAGGTCTTGATTTTTACGACCACCTTTTGTTGTTATAATGATAACACCGTTAGCAGCTCGCACACCATAGATACCTGCTGTGGCATCTTTTAGTACTGAAATACTTTCAATATCTCCAGGGTTAATTACACTTAGATCCTCGATTATGTTACCATCTACTAAAATCAAAGGTCTGTTATCTCCATTGGTAGAGATTCCACGTATTCTGATATTCAATCCAGCTCCTGGTGATCCGGATGAAGAAGTTACATTCACTCCAGGCACTTGACCTTGCAAAGCTTCTTCTACTCTAGTAGGCTTCAAGTTTTCAATTACCTCGCTATCAACAATACTTACAGCTCCAGTAATTTCTCTTACTGCTTGTGTACCATAACCTACTACAACGATTTCATCAAGAGAGGCTACATCGTCAAGTAGGCTGATCGTTAAAAATGATGAGTTCGCTATCGTGACCTGTTTTGCCACCTTGCCTATATAGGAGATTCTTAAAACATCACCATCAGAACCTGGAATGGTGAATAGGCCATCAAAGTCAGTGGTAGTGGCACTGTTATTATTCAAATTCTGTACGGTCGCTCCCAGTAAAACTTCTCCGGTAGATTGCTCTACAACCTTTCCAGAAATCATATTTCCTTGGGCAAAACCTACGGTTGCTAAAAGATAAATTAGTAAAAAAGTTAATTTTTTCATGAGAATTTGGTTTGTTAACTATAGGTAAGCTACAAAGTTGTAGTTCTGTTTGATAAAAATATTAAGATTATATTAAGAATCTGCACTGATCAACCTATAATTTAATGCTACAAACTGTAGAGTCCAATGAATACTAGTAAATAACATAAAATCAGCGATTTAAGGGTAATTGAAATTTTGAGTGAATGAATGAAAACTCACAATGATGAGGTTTTGTATAGGTGTTTTATCATATACATCATCTTTAACACGGTATTGAACCAAGCGGCTTCATCGAGAATATGTCAATATTTGCGTTGCGATCATAAGAATAGGCTTTTCCAAACCACTCTATATTTATGAAATTCACATTACAACCGTTAGAGACTTGTCAAATCAAACAGCCTTTTCTTTTTACGCTTTCGCGAAAGCGAACTCATCCACAATAATGGTGGTATTATCTCAACTTACAGCTCATTATATTAAAGTATTTTAAACGGCAGGAAAACTCCTGTTTAAAATAAGTACTTTGGGAAATCAACTAAAATTGAAAAGCCTTGGCTTCCCAAACATTTACTAAAGCACAGCAAAATGATACCATCCACGGTTTGATCGAAAATGTTTCGCAAGGTTTGCGTACCATGAGTAAATTAAAAGGAAATGGATTTATTCATTTAGAACCTTCGTTACCATTTTTGCTTATCTATCGTTCCCAGCCTAATGATGCAGGAACCAAAAGATTGGCGAAAAGCGGCGCTTCTTTTTTACTAATTGATGACCCACTAGAATTTGATTACAGTCAATTGATTACAGAGCTTAGTAAAGCAATGATAGCTAAACATCATGCCTTCCTACTTATAGATGTACTGGCTGGTGAGCGAGGAAATAACAATTTCAAGATCCATGCGCCAGCCTCTAGATTGCCAGCATCAGTAGAAGCTCTCAAACATGAGTTACATAAAATAAAGGTAAGTGATAATGGGCCGTATTTAGGTGTTGAGGTGGTCGATGAAGACATTGTAATGGATGGTGTACAAGTGATGCCGTGTTCACAGGATGAGATATTGGAATGTGGCGCTGCCTTAATTCATATCAAAGTCCCTCCAGTATATCGTAATGCAAAAGGAGTATTGTTTCCAGTATTCTTTAGAAGGTTTCGAGATCATCTCTCTAGAGCCTTACAAAAGGCCATATTTGAATTTGTACGGGTACAGACAACATCTGGTATTCCTAGTTTTACCGCAATAGGTAAGCGCAACGTTCATGAATCCCTATATAAACTGGATCAGGAGCTGACTAATATCGAATCGTCCTTCAGTCTATTGATGCTTGTAGCACCAGTAAATATTAATCAGATCAGAGACACTTTTTTTGATAGTGGATTCAAGGATGTTCTCGATTACCATTACCGGTTATTACCTGTTGACCCAGACAAATTGAAACGTAAGTTATTTAACCTGCGCATCGATGAGATCGATGACCCGGCGCTGGCTTATTTGTACAGTGAAAAACGGGAAGAACTAGAAAAGCAACTCTCCATGCTTAAAGAACGTGGCACCAGAAACTTTTTCTACAGCAGCATACGATTGTTTCATGGCGTAGAAAAAGATTTGAAAAAAGAAGCAGAAAGCATACTTTCAGTGCTAGGTGAAGAACAAGAAGTCGATCCTTCAGAAATGATGGACGCCATGGAATTTAAGAAAATGGCAGAAGATGAGTTTGATTTTTTCAGAAAACAGGATCCCAACTTTAGCAGTCATGTGCATATAAAGAAAGACCTAAATATTATGATGGTTTCTCAGGGCGAGTTCTACTTGCCTGAACAATACAGATTAACGCATAAAGAAGCACAAGCGCTGCTCCAGCACGAGATAGGCACACACGTATTGACTTATTATAATGGATCCCAGCAACCGTTGACTCAACTTAAAGCTGGTCTTGCAGATTATGACACCCTACAAGAAGGAATCGCCGTCATGGCAGAATATTTAAGTGGTTCATTAACGCCCAACCGCTTGCGTACCCTAGCAGGACGAGTTATTGCTGGTGATGCATTAGTCCAAGGTTGCGATTTCAAGGAGATGTTTGACCTATTGAAGAATACGTATGGATTTAGCAAGGATAGAGCCTTTAATATAGTTTCCAGAATGTTCCAAGGTGGTGGTTTTCTCAAAGACATTATCTATCTTAAGGGTTTTGTACAATTGCGCCACTACCTGAATTCTGGTGGTGATTTAGAAGTTTTGCTCGCTGGAAAGTTTGCCTTGCATCACGTAAACATTATTAGAGAACTGATTGATCGTGACGTGTTGGTAGCTCCTAAAATCAAGCCCAGATATTTGAATATGGATTGCTTTGAGGATCAAATGAAAGAAATTAATGCAGGAACTTATCTTGCCCAAATGATAAAATAATGAAGATCTGTTTTGTATTGAGTGCCATAGCCACAGAAGGATGCGGTACCAGCGTACGAATGATAACTGAAGCTCACAATCGCAATCACGATGTTTACGCTTGTGGCGTTGGTGGATTCACGTTTCATAGTGATAAACCTATAGATATAGAAGTGGTTCACATCGCCAAAAACTCCAAAGAACGATCTGCTCAAGAGATGTTGGAATACATGCAGCAAAAAGAAACGGAAATCATTAACTCCACAGACCTTGACGTGCTATTTCTAAGAAACAACCCAACAGAAGAAGAGGACAACAGACAATGGGCAGAATTTTCGGGAATTGGTTTTGGACAATTGATTCAGGACTCTGGAGTGCTCGTACTCAACGATGCACACACACTAGCAAATGCTTTTATAGACAAGCTCTATTTTGAATCCTTACCAGAATACATCAAACCTAAAAGTATTATTACACGTGATATAGACAAACTGATGGAGTTCTATGAAGAAATGGGACAGCAAATGGTTCTAAAACCACTAGAAGGTTCTGGTGGTCAAAATGTTTTTATGATCGATAAGCACGAGAAAAACCTCAATCAGATCATTGAGACCATCTCCCAAGAAGGATATATCATCGCTCAACAATTTTTACCAGATGTCAAACATGGCGACGTGCGTGTACTATTACTCAACGGGAAGATTATGGAAAAAGATGGCGTCAAGGGAATCCTGCGACGTGTCCCTAGTGAAGGAGAGTTTCGTAGCAATATGTCGGTGGGCGCAACCGCTGCCACGACAGAACTTACTCAAGCAATGCAGGATATTGTGGACATCGTTTCACCTAAAATCATCAAGGATGGATTGTTCTTTGTTGGACTGGACATTATCGACGATAAGCTCATTGAGATCAATTTATTAAGTCCCGGCGGGTTGGATTATTTTGAAGAGGTTGGCCTGCCAGACTTCTCTTCAAATGTTATTGAAGCCATCGAGCGCAAGATCCATTACAGGGATAAATACAAAGGTGAGTTGAGCAATAAAACACTTGCATCGATGGATTAGGTAATGTTGGATTAGTGTTCCGCCTCCGCGAAAGCGAGATCATTGAAAACCTCATTACAATCAAAACTCATTTGAATTATGGAAAGAATTATCGATAGATATACTAGTGGATTAGAAGGACCACTCGTTTTTGTAACTGCTGCGGTACATGGGAATGAACCTAGCGGAGTTGAAGCGCTCCAGGAAGTTTTCAAGCAATTAAGAGCTGCAAAAGCCAGCATAAAAGGAACTTTGATTGGACTGCGCGGGAATCGCTGCGCACTTAAAAAAGCAGTCCGATTTATCGATGAGGATTTGAACCGCACCTGGAAAGAATCAAAAATCGCAAAACAAATAAAGGACACTCACGAGGAACTTGAAATGGAAGAAATCATTGAGATTCTCGATATGGAAATGGCACATCATAGAGGGAAAAAAATGTACTTTCTTGATTGCCACACCACATCTTCCCAGAGCGCACCCTATATGTCCGTTCAAGTTAAGAATGACAACGATGAATGGGCACATCGTTTCCCAACTTATATTGTTCGAGGTTTTAGCGATATTGTCAATGGTAGCATTGACCATTATTTCACAGATCGAGGTTTGACTGGCTTCACCTTTGAGGCAGGACAACACGATGATCCATCATCTGCAAAACATCATCAGAGTATGATTTGGTTGATGCTAAAAGAAGCTTGTAACCTAGATCTAACGACCATTGCAACATATCCTAAATGCGTGGAAAGTTTGCAGAATGATGCTCCAGATCAAAAGACCTTTGAGATTATACATAGGCACGAGATCATGCCTGACGATGATTTCAAAATGAAACCAGGTTTTGACAATTTCCAGAAAATATCTACGGGTGAATTACTGGCCCACAATAATGGAAGCGAGCTCAAAAGCACATGGGATGCTTACATCTTCATGCCGTTATATCAAGGTCAAGGCAATGATGGTTTCTTTGTGATTCAAGAAGTCTAGATCACGTTCTTTCATGCATCAAACCTTCATAAGGTGCGGAATTAATTCCGCACCTTATAATTATTGAAAATTATATTACTTCACCTCTAACTTCTCACTCGCATTTCCACCTTTTCCAGAAAGCTTGACCGTATAAGTTCCTACTGGTAAATAATACATTCCATTATCGGCTTTATTGGGAGCGTCTTTTTTATCAAATCGCTTCACGCCAGATTCAGAAACTGATCCATTATATTCATAGAAATTCAAGCCTTCATCTGCTGTAAGCTCCATCTCTTGAATGGTTTTACCTTCAGCATTCATGACTTCCATTTTTATTTTACCATTTTCTGGACTGTAATAGGAAATCGCAACGCTTGGCTCTGGACTACTATCACTTAGAAATCTTGTAGCTCCGTAGCGCGAGCTAGCTCTAAATCCGTCAATAGTAGAAAGCTTCAGTTTTTTGCTATAATATCCCATGGCATTTTCATTGGATTCAGCTTTTGTCAAAGAAACTGATTCAAGATTAGCCTTGTAGATAGATCGACCGTGTGTACCAACTAAAAGATCCTTTGTTTTCGGTTGGATCTTTAGATCATGAACCGCTACTGGCGGCATATCTGAATTCAACACAGACCAAGCGCCAGTTTGTTCTGCTACCCAAACTGTATTATCTGTTCCTACAAAAACCATGTTCTCGTCTGTTGGGTGCTCAACAATCACATTTACTGGAGAAACTGGAAGTGAAGCTCCTATGTCGCTCCAAGTTTTTCCAGCATCATCGCTCATGTACACATAAGGTGTGAAGTCATCAGATCTGTATCCGTTTAGGGTGACATAAACGCGATCTTTTTTGTGTTGTGAGGCTACAACCCGACTTACCCATAAATCTGCTGGCCAGCCACCATTAAGTTTTGTCCAGGTGGCGCCACCATCTTTAGTTAATTGGACTAATCCATCATCAGAACCAGTATAGATCATTCCAAATTGAAATGGCGACTCGCTTATAGTGGTCAACGTTCCATAAGCAACATTACCTTCTTTGGGGCCTTGAGTCAAATCTGGTGATATAGCGGTCCATTCATCGCCTTGATTAAAACTGCGGTGCAATTTATTACCACCTAAATACAAGATATCTTGATTGTGCGGACTTAGTAAAATGGGCGTTTGCCAGTTGAAACGGTATGGTGATTCTCCTAATTCATGTTTTGGTTGAATGTATTCTCTATCACCAGTTTCTCTGTTGATTCTATAATAATTCCCAAATTGGAAACCTGTATAAACGATATCGCTATTTCTGGAATCGATCTGTACCTGCATACCGTCGCCGCCCATTATGGATTCCCATGGATATTGACCTTGCTGCTGCCAGGAACGATTCTCGCGAGCATTGTTTGCTCCTACCCAAACACCGTTATCCTGCAAGCCACCATAGACATTGTAAGGTTCTTCCATATCATAATTGATTGCATAGAACTGACCAACGCTAGGTGAATTGTTCTTGATCCATGTCTCACCGTCATCATAAGAAATATTCAAACCACCGTCGTTACCGTTAATTAGGTGACCGCTATCGTTAGGATCTACCCAAAGCGCGTGATGGTCTGCATGTACATTTTCTCTTGAAATATTGGTCCAAGTCTTACCACCATCAGCAGATTTTATGATGGGAACACCCATGACGTAAACCTTGTTGACATCACTTGGGTCAACGCGTACTTGAGCGAAATAATAACCGTAGCTAAAAAATACATCGTCAATTTGATCTTCATGTGTTTTTTTCCATGTCGCACCACCATCATCAGATCTGTACAGTTCTGCGCCTTTTACGGGTGTGTCAAATAGTTGGGTATTGGCATCTTCAAGATATAAAGCCAGATCTGCTGGTTTTGCAGCGCCGCTACGTATCATATTTTTGACATTTTGCGCTCTGTATTTTTCTTGAAAACCATTTTCTTTCAAATACTCATTCAGCGTGTCATCTTCAAGTGCAGTAAAGGCATCCATGGTCATTCCTTGAAAATCGTCTTTGCTCAATTTTTTGGAAGAACTCGCTTTCGCGGAAGCATCATCATCACTCTTTTCCCTTCTGAACTGCGAGTCATGAATGGCATAAACCGTATTCTCATCATAAACCGCAAGACCTATTCTACCTACTCCAGAACCTGTTGGGAAACCGCTGGCTGCAGTTGTGATTTTATTCCAGGTTTGACCAGCATCAGTGCTTTTGTAAATCGCACTTGCCTCACCATCACCGTCAAAATTCCATGCCTTGCGATCTTTCTCCCAACTCGCGGCAAACATGGTATTGAAATTATCTGGAACATACGCTAGATCAATAAATCCAGCCATATTGGTAGCAAATAATGTTTTATTCCAAGTGGTTCCACCATCCATCGTGGTGTAGATACCGCGCTCGTCGCTCAAGGTGTACAACGGTCCAGTAACGGCAACCACTAGATGATCCTTGTTTGCGGGATCGATCAAGATGCGACCTATGTGGTGTGATCCTGGCAACATGGGTTTACTCCACGTTTTACCCCAATCTGTCGACTTTAGCAACCCTACTCCAGCATAACTACTGCGGCTAGAATTATTCTCGCCTGTTCCTGCCCAGATGGTTTCAGAATCCCAATCAACAGCGATATCGCCCAGGTTAATAGTCAACGCATTGTCCATTATAGGCGTGAAACTGGTCCCGTTATTATTGGTATGCCACAAACCGCCACTCGCATAAGCGACCAGCATCTCTGTTGGATTTTCTGGGTTTACATCAACATCAACTACACGACCAGACATAATGGTTGGCCCTATATTTTCAAACTTGAGGTTCTTATAACGAGAATTCTCTGCGGTTTCCTGCTGCATTTGTAGGTCTGTAACGACCTTTTGGGCGCTAGTTGGCTGCTGTGCTGCAGCACCAGCTGATAATAACAATGATGCAAGTAGTATGGTATATTTCATGGAAAGAACTTTAATCTCGTGAAGATACGCAAGACGCCATACTTATGGAAACATGGTCATTTACAAATACTATAACACGATAAACTTGCTCAGATTCTTAATTTTGAGAGTTTCGCTTTCGCGAAAGCGTAACAACCACACCAACAATAACCATAAAAAATAAAAATTTCAATGAAGTACGATCCCATCGACAATACACTTTTCAAGACCAACCGAAAGAATTTTATGGCTCAAATGAAGCCCAATAGTCTTGCGGTTTTCAACTCCAACGATATTTTTAAAACCGGTGCAGATAGTACGATGCCGTTCAAACAGCATCGCGATATATTCTTTTTAAGTGGTGCAGATCAGGAAGACACTATTTTAGTATTGTTCCCAGATTGTCCAGATCCCGCACATCGCGAGGTCCTTTTTGTAACCGAAACCAACGACCACATTGCTGTATGGGAAGGCGAGAAGTTAACTAAGGAAAAGGCGAAAGAAATTTCAGGGATTGAAACTGTGTACTGGCTCAAGGATTTTGACAAGAAATTCTTTGAGATGATGGTACAGGCAGAAACTATCTATTTCAACACTAATGAGCACTACCGTCAGTCTGTTGAGATGCAAACGCGTGAGGACAGATTTATTCTCAAAACCAAAGCGCAATTCCCAGCACATAATTATGCTAAGAGTGCTCCTATTATGCAGCGCTTAAGATCTGTCAAACACCAGATTGAGATTGACTTGATGCAAAAGGCTTGTGATATCACTAATGCTGGTTTCCGCAGAGTGCTGAATTTTGTAAAGCCCGGCGTGATGGAATATGAAATTGAGGCAGAATACCTGCACGAGTTCATCAAGAGTCGTAGCGATGGCTTTGCGTACACACCCATTATCGCAAGCGGTAACAATGCTAATGTTTTACATTATATCGAGAACAACCAAAAATGTAAGGATGGCGATTTAATTTTAATGGATGTAGGAGCGACTTATGCAAACTATTCTGCAGATATGACCAGAACGATTCCCGTTGGCGGGAAATTTTCCAAGCGCCAGAAGGAAGTTTACAATGCTGTCAATGGTGTGAAAAATCAAGCTACAGAGATGCTTGTACCTGGAACCCTGTGGAAGGAATTTCACGTTGAGGTAGGAAAGATCATGACCGGTAAACTTATTGACCTAGGACTACTCGATAAAGCAGATGTTCAAAACGAGGACAAAGATTGGCCAGCTTATAAGAAATACTTCATGCATGGTACTTCTCACCACATAGGATTGGACACGCACGATTATGGATTGTTGTGGGAACCTATGCAAGCTAATAATGTATTCACGGTAGAACCAGGTATCTATATTCCAGAAGAAGGTTTCGGAATACGATTGGAAGACGACGTTGTCATACAAGACACCGGAAGCCCTAAAAATCTAATGGGCGACATTCCTATTGAGGCAGATGAGATTGAAGAATTGATGAATAAATAGAGATTCAAGAAATCACAAAAAAGCCAGTGCTGTTAAGCACTGGCTTTTTTATTTGGTCAAATTAAAAGCTTAGTTGGTCTCACCTTGAGGAGTTTCACCGGCTTTCAACTGGTTACAGTTGACTCCAGAATAAACATAGGTAACAGTGGCATCGTCTGCATCACTATCTAAAACCGCAGTGACACCATCTAGATTAAGAGAATATCCCAAGTTTGTTTTTTTAGGCTTAACGCTTAATGGCTTACTCAATTCATTGCGTTTAAGGTTCACGGTAAGACCGCTTGCAAGTTTATAATTGGGTGCATTATCATCACGTGACTGTAGGTTCCAGCCTCCTAAAATCCAGTCATCATCTCTCTGATTGAATTCTAACGTGATATGCTCTTCCCAATAAATGCTTTTTACCTGGCGACTATTACAATCTTCGTTGATTTTTGTGGAACTAGGACTGCCTACTAAACCTTTCATCTTTTCTAGAATCATCGCCTCATTCCTACCGAACATGATGATGTCTTGAGTCCCATCACTCTTTACAAAATTTATAGAAGTAGGCGTTAAGACAGCAGATTGATAACTCACGCTTTTAGCGCTATTCGTCGCACTATTATTTGCCCTAGAGTTAGGGTCAATGTTCTTTTTTTGAGCTCCATCAGAATCAACATTTCTATTAGAAGCATCATTGTTCCCTACGTTTTCGCTGGTTTCAGTTGATATGGTCTCATCAATATTGGTAGAGCTATCCTTTTTACAGCCGCTCAAGACGAGCAACATCAATATGGGAAATAAGCGTAAATTTTTCATTTGAATTGTTTTACCAAATGTAGAAATACTCGGTAACTTTTAGACATTTTGCTGCAAAAAGAGCATCACTTCATGCCGGTGCGGCCTTTCAAGCGGCTTACCTTTGTAGCCATGGCGAGAGATGAACAACTTAAGGAACGATGGAACCGTACAACCGCTTTTTTTCAGGAGCGTTTTAGCGATGGCGAGGCGATGGACCTTGACTCCATTCTATTTCTAATAGGCGTTCAGGAATTGGGGCAACTACATCGCAAGTTCAGGAAAGATGAGAAGTACCAATTGATGCACATTGCAATTTGCCGTGTGTTAGAGCCTTACGGTTATTACGAATTTTCCCATTTTGACGAAGAAAAATGGCCACATTATGCCGTTGTTCAAAAGTTGCCAGCGCTTAAGGCTGGTGAACAATCGCTACTCATGAAAGAGGCGATCGTGAATTATATGATGGACGCTGGAGTTATCGAATAACTGATAGCAGAATTGCTTATTGTTATTCATTAGTGCTAAAAATGCAGAGAGATTTATGGATAGTTCCGCTTTCGCGAAAGCGAACTAAAATCAAACGACCTTACAGGTAATTAGGCATCCTGCTCCTGATCTTCTGGCGGTTTCTCAAGCCCTAATTGTTTACTTCTTTTTTCCCAATTCTTGCGAGCGAGCATTTGCATGTCTTCTACATTATCGCTTTCATCCATGATCTCAAGTCCCAGCATGGTTTCTATCACATCTTCCATGGTGACAAGGCCTTGAACGCTGCCGTAATCGTCCAGTACCAGCGCGATGTGCTCCTTACTAGAGATCATTTGATCAAATAGTTGTGTAATAGGCATATCTAGACGTACCAAAGCAATCTCACGATGCAGGTCACCCAGAGTTTCAGCGGGCTTGTCGTGTATGATATCTTCCAGAATAGCATCTTTTAGAACGTAACCCGTGACATCATCCCGATTCTTATTATAAATAGGAATTCGTGAAAATCTAAGATCCTTGTCTGCCTCAAAAAACTCTTTGATGAGCATGGATTGTGGCGCCATATACATAACTGATCGCGGTGTCATGACATCCTTCACCTTGATCTTGTTGAAATTCATCAAGCTTTTAATGTACTGACCTTCAGATGGGTGAAAGACACCTTCTTCTTCGGCAGTTTCTGTTATGGAGAGAAACTCCTCGCGTGTCATCGTGTTCATATGTGCACTTTTACCTATCGCTCTTGTGGTCAACTGCAACACCCAAAGAATTCCAGTGTATTTTAAAACGGCAACCATACCAACGAGTACTCTTGTGGAAATGCCCGCAAGATTTTGCCAGTAAGTAGCACCGATAGTTTTAGGAATAATCTCAGAAACCACCAATATCAAAACCGTCATGATACCAGAAACGACACCAACAAGTGGTATGCCCAACACAGCCGCTTGAAAACCTTGCGACACCATACTTTCGGCTTGAACTCCAACTAGAATGGCACCTACCGTATGTGCCAGCGTATTGAGTGTCAAAATTGCGATAAGCGGCTTGTCAACATCATTTTTGAGTTGCGTCAACGCATCAGTATAAGTCGCGCCTTCTGTCTTTTTCATTTTTAAAAAAGTAGGCGTAATGGAAAGCAGTACGGCCTCTAGTATCGAACATACAAAAGAGAAAAAAATAGATACGATTGCGTAAAGGATCAATAATCCCATGAAAGTTGGTTTTTAGTAAAAATAGGAAAACCTTGTCGTGGTGGTCGTTAAGTTTTTGGGAAATAGCTATTAAGACAGCAACCTCACCACATCCTTAGCAAAATAACTCGCGATCAAATCAGCGCCTGCGCGTTTGATGGCAGTGACTTGTTCCATCATTACGGCATCGTGATCTAGCCAGCCTTTTTCTGCTGCGGCTTTTAGCATGGCGTACTCGCCGCTTACCTGATAAACCGCGATAGGCAGTTCAATCTCGTTGCGTAAATCGCGTACAATGTCCAGATAACACAACCCTGGTTTTACCATTAAAATATCAGCGCCTTCATCGATGTCCATCAAGGATTCTTTGATGGCTTCAGACCTGTTTGCAGGATCCATTTGATAGGTTTTCTTATCGCCAAAACCGGGTGCACTGTCCAGCGCATCCCTAAATGGACCATAAAACGCACTGGCATATTTTGCACTGTAACTCATGATGCCAGTGTCTGTAAATCCGTTTTCTTCCAGCGCTTCTCTTATATAAAGAATGCGGCCGTCCATCATATCGCTGGGCGCGACCATATCGGCACCTGCATGTGCGTGGGAAACGCTCATCTGTGCCAAAACCTCGCTCGTGGCATCATTGATAATCTTGCCATCTTCTACAATACCATCGTGACCGTAGCTGGAATAAGGATCCAGAGCAACGTCTGTCATCACATACATATCTGGAGCGGCATCTTTGACGGTTTTGATCGCTCGTTGCATTAAGCCGTCTTTATTAAGTGCTTCGGTTCCCTTATTATCTTTCAAGTTATCGGGAACTTTGACAAAAAGCAGGACGCTTTTCAATCCCATTTTCCATAGCAAGCGAACTTCATCTGCCAGCAGATCCAAACTGAACCTGTAATAATTAGGCATGCTCGCAATCTCTTCTTGTATTCCTTTGCCTTCCACTACAAATAAGGGCACGATAAAATCACTCGGCGTGATGGTCGTCTCGCGAACCAATGATCTAATGGCTTCACTGGTGCGTAATCTTCTATTTCGTCGTAGTGGATACATAAGGTAAATTCAGTTTTGTGAGTAATATCTCAAACTCGTTTTGATAATCATCTGTTTCAACAGTAACTTTTTTACTGTCATTATAGATCTCGATTTGGTAACCTCGGCTTAGCTCGGTCACCGTAGTATTATCGCCTGTTTGCAGGTAGCTGAGCGTTGTCGAAGCCACAAAGGTATTGATCAAGCGCACATCTTCATAGGAAAGCTCACGTCTTATGGTTTCGTTAGGACTAAAAAAGGCGATTTCATTATTAAGAAAACCCATTCGGTATTCATCGCCGTTCTCTAATGTATATCTAATTTGAAAATCCTGCGTATCAAAAATGGAGTTGATGTTTTCCACGCTGGGATCCAGCTGCTGCTGGCAGGATGTCGCTAGGAAAACTATTGATAAAAGAAATAATTTTTTCATAGAATCAATTTACGATCATTATCATCACAAGGTGCGGAATTAATTCCGCACCTTGTGATGTTTGAGGTAAGAGTGAAGTTAGGATAATCCTCAAGTCACCATATCAAACCATCAACTCATCAATCCTTATTCACAATCGTACTACTCGCCTGCGCCGTACACATCATCGTTAAATCTGCAATGTTAACATGCGCCGGACGGCTTATC
Source organism: Nonlabens sp. Hel1_33_55 (assembly GCF_900101765.1). Taxonomy (NCBI): domain Bacteria; kingdom Pseudomonadati; phylum Bacteroidota; class Flavobacteriia; order Flavobacteriales; family Flavobacteriaceae; genus Nonlabens; species Nonlabens sp. Hel1_33_55. The sequence goes on along the minus strand of NZ_LT627735.1, from coordinate 2,442,628 downwards.
GCAAAAAGGATGACATCTGCAACGTCCTGCGGTAATAATGGTTGGAAGCCCTGATAAACTTTATCGGCGCGATCGCTGTCGCCCTTAAAACGCACCTCGCTAAAATTGGTATGTACCAATCCTGGATTCACAGCACCTACTCTGATTTTAAACGGATTCAAATCAAGGCGCATTCCAGTCGTGATGGCATCCACGGCGTGTTTACTACCGCAATACACATTTCCCTTAGGATAAACTTCCTTTCCTGCGGTGGAACCTATATTGATGATGTGACCAGACTCTCGTTCCTGCATTTGCGGGATCACTGCGTGACTCACATACAACAAACCCTTCACATTGATATCCATCATCGCATCCCAATCCTCAAGATCTCCTGTTTGAATTGGGTCTAATCCATGCGCGTTACCAGCGTTATTGATAAGCACATCAATGGTGGCAAAATCAGAAGCTAGACCATTGATTTTATCAGCTACGGCTTTCTTATCGCGTATGTCAAATTCAAGAGTCGTGACGTCAGTTTTTGAGCTCAAGTCGCGCTGCAATTCTGCCAATTTTTCAGTGTTGCGTCCGCATAGGATCAATCGGCAGTTGTTTTTGGCAAGTAATTGAGCGGTTGCAAGGCCTATGCCGCTAGTGGCGCCCGTAATCAATACAGTTTTCATGACTCGTTTTTTGGTAAAGATAAAGAGAAGAGTTTTGCAATAGTTCTGATTAAACTTTTGGCACAGTTTTTTGTCTCACTAAATAGATGGTTAAGTGCAACGCGGTATTCGTTGTGTTTCGCTTTCGCGAAAGCGAACTATAACAAAACAGGTTTATGCTGAGCGTAGTCGAAGTACGAAAGCGAGAACAACACCGTCATCAGGCATTAAACGAACTTCATTTATAGGTTGTTAGATCTATAAGTGATTTTTAATTTTATGCCCATTTTAGGGTGCAACCATACAAGAAAAAGTATTTTTAGGAGTTGAAACGAGTATAAAAGTGGAACATATGAATCAGGAGAATACGGCGGTCGATATCGCCAGTATCAATGACAAGGTCCAAGCAGAAAGTGCGTTTATAGCGCCGCTGGTGGCAGAGATGAATAAGGTTATTGTGGGACAGCAATACATGATCGACCGTTTGTTGATCGGTTTGTTGGGACGTGGCCACATATTGCTGGAAGGAGTTCCAGGACTGGCCAAAACACTTGCCATTACAACGCTTTCACAAGCCGTGAGTGCAAGTTTTTCAAGAATTCAATTTACACCAGACCTTTTACCAGCAGATGTTGTAGGAACCTTAATCTACAACATGAAGGATGCTGATTTCTCTATACGTAAAGGACCGATTTTTGCAAACTTCGTCCTTGCAGATGAGATCAACCGTGCGCCCGCCAAAGTACAATCTGCACTCCTAGAGGCGATGCAAGAAAAGCAGGTAACCATTGGTGATACTACGTTCCCATTAGAGCGACCATTTTTAGTAATGGCGACTCAAAACCCAGTAGATCAAGAAGGAACTTACCCATTGCCTGAAGCGCAAATGGACCGTTTCATGCTTAAAACAGTCATTGATTACCCAACAATCGCTGATGAGCAATACATCATGCGAGCCAACTTGAAAAAAGAGTTCCCAAAACCAAATCCAGTAGTTTCTCCAGAGCAAATTCTACGTGCACAAGATGCCGTGGAGATGGTTTACATGGATGAGAAGATTGAGAAATATATTTTGGACATCGTTTTTGCAACCAGATATCCAGAGAAATACAATTTACCAGACTTGAAACCATTGATCAGTTTTGGTGCCTCACCACGTGGATCGATTAGTTTAGCAAAATCGGCGAAATGTTATGCATTTATAAAACGCCGCGGTTACGTCATCCCAGAAGATGTACGTGCCGTTGTTCTTGACGTTCTACGTCACCGTATAGGAATCACCTACGAGGCCGAAGCAGAGAACTACACCACAGAAGACATCGTGAACAAGATCGTGAATACGATTGAGGTACCGTAGGTCGCTGCGCTCCAAGTCCCAAAATTCCAAATTTCAAATCTCAAAAAGCTTATAACCACTTCGAGCGACAGTCGAGAAGCGGTTTGCATAAAAGCTAGAAACAAAAATTTCAACAGTCACTACGTAAAACATAAGCCGATTCCGCATCAAGTGCGGAATGACAATAACTAACAAACCACTGCGAAGCGAAGCGAGCAGCAGAGAGTCTAAATACTAAATACCAACTACTAAATACTGCAAAGCGCAGCGAGCAATGGACACTAAAGAGCTTTTAAAAAAAGTACGCAAGATCGAGATCAAGACTCGGCGGTTGAGCGATGCCGTTTTTGGAGGTGAATATCACAGTGCCTTCAAGGGTCGTGGGATGACATTTAGTGAAGTGCGGCAGTATCAGTATGGCGATGATGTACGTAACATTGATTGGAATGTAACGGCTAGATATCATGAGCCATTCATTAAAGTCTTTGAAGAAGAACGCGAGCTGACGTTGATGCTGGTGGCAGATGTGAGTGGATCGACCTTATTTGGAACGCAGGAACAATTAAAGCGTGAAATCATTACCGAAATCAGCGCGACGCTGGCCTTTAGTGCCTTGCAGAATAACGATAAGGTAGGTTTGCTGTTGTTCTCTGACCAGGTCGAATTATTCATTCCGCCTAAAAAAGGGAAGTTCCACATCCTAAGAATCATCCGGGAATTGCTGGAATTCAAACCACAGAAAAACACGACTGATATAGGCGCAGCGATGGAATATATAGGCGGCGTTTTAAAGAAGAAAGCCATCGTTTTTGTAATGTCTGACTTTATGAGCACTGGCTATCAAAAAGCCTTGCAAATCGTGGGACGCAAACACGATGTTACGGGTATTAGAGTTTACGACAAACGTGAGGAAGAAATTCCAGCGATGGGATTGGTGCCGTTTGTGGATCAGGAAACTGGCAAGCAGCGTATTATCAACACCAGTTCGCGATCGGTTAGGACTAAATATGCGGCTTATCACAAAGAAAATGTCGCCTATTTCAAGACCTCATTTACAAAGGCAGATTCTGGCGCCATCGATTTAGAAACCAGAGATAATTACACTACTAAATTATTGGGATACTTTAAAAGAAGATGATCAAACAGCTATCCTACATATTATTTTTCCTTGCTGCTATTCCAGCAATAGCGCAGACTGCGAGCAACGTGACTACAAAAGTAGATCGCGATTCCATCATGATGGGCGAGGAAATCAAACTACAGATTACCGTTGATGCCACGCCAGAAGATTTGGTGATTTTCCCTATCCAGCAGGCCGTTGGTGTGCTGGAAGTGATCGAGGATTATCCGGTGGATACCATACGCGAGAACGATAAATACCAGTTGTTCAAGCAATACGGCATCACGCAGTTTGACAGCGGCGATTATTATGTGCCGCGACTCAAGTTGTTCATCAACAATAAGGAGCAATTTACAGACAGTTTGCTGGTAAAAGTCCGCGAGGTGCAGACAGACACCACCGTGCAGGGAATGTATGATATCAAGGCTGATATTCCCAATGATTACGAGCGACCATTCAACTGGAAAGGGTTGCTATTACTACTATTGTGGATACCGCTGGGGATTTTGTTTTGGTGGCTTTCGCGAAAGCGAACTCAAAAAACCTACGAGCAAACACTACCACCTTATGAGTGGTCAAAATATCGTTTGAACAAGCTGGCCGAAAGCAATCTTGTCGAAGACCGTGCTTGGAAAACCTACTATACAGAGCTGTCTTATATCGTACGCCGCTATATTGATAACAAAGTGTACGGTCACGCCATGGAAAGTACCACGGCAGAGCTGATTCAAAATATCGAGAACGAAACCGCTGCAAAAGGTGTTTCCATCACCGATAAAACCAAACAGCGTTTACAGGCTGTGCTTCAAAAGGCAGATTTGATCAAGTTTGCAGGAATGTCTGGTGATGGCATCAGTGCCAAGGAAGATCGGGAAGCGATCAATGATATTATTTACAACATCCACCAAGTGTTGCCGCCACCTAGCGAGGAAGAGTTGTTGCTAGATGTGAAGTACCGTAAGGAACAGGCGCGCAAGGCAAAAATCCGCAAGGTGTTGATGTATGTTTTGGGAGTGATTCTGGGACTTGCGATTGCTATCGCAGCTTGGATCGTTATAGTTGGGTATGACAATGTTAGGGATCAGATTTTGGGCAATGAGTTGCGCGAATATTACGAGGGCGAGCGATTGACCAGCCGCTATGGAGTTCCAGAGATCACCTTGACGACTCCGGAAATTTTGGAACGACGACAAGACTTACCCGTTAGTGATCAGTTCAAAGCCGCAATGGCGAGTATGGATGCGTTTGCGCTAAATACCATTGAAGATGATTTGTTTGTGATTGCTACTACATTCCAATTGAGCGGTGAAGGATTGCCTGAAGGTCAGGAAATACCGCAAGAAATGGTCACCGAACCGATCTATCAAAGCCTTGAACAACAAGGAGCAACTAATATCCTGATGCTGGACGAACCCATAGAGCGCAACGGTCTCAAAGGAATCAAACTCAACGGAACCTTTGAAAGTGATGGCGATACCTATGATTATGAAGCGCAAGTGTATGTGAATGGTGGTTCCATCCAGCAGATTCTTGTTGCCGTCGTCCAGGATGATGCAGGTCTTGAACCAGAAAAAGAATACGGTAGATTATTGAAAGAGCAAATCATTAGTTCGATACAATTGAACCAACCACAAACCGCTAAAGAAGATCAAGAATGATACAGTGGTGGAATAGAATGGAGTTTGTGGACCCAGAATTTTTCTGGCTATTGCTGCTGTTGCCATTGATCATAGGTTATTACATCTGGCGTGGTAAGAAGCAAAATGCAGATGTGCGCATCTCATCTCTACGTGGTTTTGATGGATCTGATTCTCTCTTGTCTAGATTGCGACCGTTATTGTTGGTCCTGCGACTGTTGGCATTGGCATTTATCATCGTCGCGCTGGCAAGACCACAAACCACAGACGTCAACACGAGAACCAGCTCTACGGAAGGTATTGATATCGTTCTCGCAGTAGATGTGAGTGCCAGTATGCTCGCTCGAGATTTCAAACCAGACCGGCTGGAAGCTACCAAACGCGTGGCGTTGGATTTTATAGAAGGACGACCTAGTGATAGAATAGGTGTCGTGGTGTACGCAGCCGAAAGCTATACCAAAACACCCATCACCACAGATCAAAGCATCACGCTGCGCGCGGTTGAAGGTATTGAGTACAGTAGTGTTCTAGAAAACGGAACTGCCATAGGAATGGGACTTGCCACATCAGTCAACCGATTGAAAGAAAGCACCAGCGACAGCAAGGTCATCATCTTAATGACTGATGGTGTCAACAACAGCGGATTCATAGACCCAAAAATCGCAACGGAACTGGCTATTGAATTTGGCATCAAAGTGTACACCATCGGAATAGGAACCAACGGCAACGCTATGTCGCCAGTAGGTCAGGACCAGCGTACTGGAGCTTTTCGTTTTGCAATGGCACCAGTTGAAATTGATGAAGCGCTCATGAAACAAATCGCGGCGGATACTGGCGGGAAATATTACAGAGCGACCAACGATAGCAAATTGGCCGAGATCTACGACGAGATTGATCAACTGGAAAAAACAGAAATTGAAGAATTCAAGTTCTATAATGTGCAGGAAATGTTCCGGCCATTGGTGCTGATTGCCTTGGGATTATTGGGACTGGAATTGTTGTTGCGATATACGTTGTTTAGGACAGCGGCTTAAAGGAGAAGCAAGAGATGAGAAACAAGAGACAAAATTGAAAACGGAAGTCTGACTTTAGGAGTAGAAGAAATAGAAAAGATAAAAGAAGTTACGATATCAGTTCGAGCGTGGTTGCTGAGCGCAGCCGAAGTACAGTCGAGAACAGTTTGTTTAGCAAAGAAATCATGAAACCTAGATTGATCATATTTTTCACTTTCATTTTATCGAGTATCTCTTTTGCTCAAATAGATGAAAAAGATATATATGGCGATTGGAAAACCGATAATACAGAGAACTTATATTACTATGCAGACACTATAACATTTATAAAAACCGGTGTCAGCTATCCTAGAGTAATTTGGAATTATAATAAGGGAAAATTTAAAAGCCGTTCTGAGGAAATATTTTCCTCTCCATATATTGTAGGATATAGATCCGATAAGGAAGAGAAATTAAAACTTATCAATACGGATTATGGTCAAGTTATTGAACATCATGTAAGAGATAAAGTTCGTGAAAAATACAAGGTAATTGAATTTGAAAATGTTGATGAGGCAAATCTCAAGCTGATGCGTTTCGATAAATTAACAGATAATAAGCTCTACAATTATGTCGATTCTTTAGCTAAGAAAGTTGTTAGGGATAATTTTAATGAGCATTTAGATGAGTCAAATTCAATTAGCGTCGATACAACTTTATCTAATTTAAGTAACAAGGAAATAATCGAAATTGAGCCTTTAATTATTATTAATGGCTACGTAGTTAAAGATAAAAAGCTCTTAAAAGAGTTATTACTGGTAGAGACAAGTGACATCTCTTTTTTAACAAGTAGGCAAACTGCCGCAATTTACGGGAAGTCACTGAATGGTATAATTGTAATTAGAACCTCTGAAAAACGTTTCAAGCAGGTTTGGAAAAAATTTGAAAAGGAAACAAAATAATAAATGATCCTAGAACAAAAAATATATTTCTGGTTGCTTCTCATAATCCCTGTGATCGTTGTGCTGTTTTTAGGGCTTTCGTTTTGGAAGGTTCGGGCGCAGCGCAAGTTTGCAGAAAAGGCGATGCTGGACCATTTGATTCCGGACAGGTCTTGGTTCAAGCCTATTTTGAAATTGGTAACAATCTGTGTGGCGATCCTTTTTATTACAATCGCGATGGTGAACCCTAAAGCAGGAACTAAGCTGGAAACCGTTGATCGCGAAGGTGTGGATATTGTTTTTGCCGTGGATGTTTCAAAATCTATGTTGGCTGAAGATATCGCGCCCAACAGGCTGCAAAAATCACAGCAACTAGTCACGCAAATCGTCAATAGCTTAGCCAGTGATAGAATTGGTTTAATCGCTTACGCAGGTAGTGCCGTGCCGCAACTGCCCATCACGACCGATTATGGAAGTGCCAAAATGTTTCTTCAAGCACTCAACACAGACCTGATTTCCAGTCAAGGAACCGCCATTGCAGAGGCGATCCAACTGGCGGAAAGTTATTACGGCGACAACAGCGAGGCTGCCAAGGTTCTGGTCATCATCAGCGATGGAGAAGATCATGAAGGTGAAGCGATAGCAATGGCAGAGGATGCCGCAGACAACGGCGTGCGCATCATCACCATAGGCGTCGGTACAGAGAAAGGCGGCACCATCCCAGAGAAGCGCAACGGCGTCACGCAATCCTTGAAAAAGGACAACGATGGCAACACGGTCATCACAAAATTGAACACTGAAACTTTGTCAGAAATCGCAGACGCCGGCAATGGCGTTTACATCGATGGTACGATTACTGCAGATGCTATCGAGGCGTTGCAGGAAGAACTATCAGGTATTGATAAAGTGGCGTTTGAGTCTCAACAATATGCAGATTTTGCCTCGCAATTCCAGTGGTTTCTGGGCATAGGTTTGTTCTTTTTGGTACTCGAGATGATCTACAGCAACCGCAAGACAGGCTGGATTAAAAAACTCAACTTATTCAATGAATAAAAGGATACAACATATTGGTTTTATAGTGGTGTTTTTGATGTGTTCCGCTTTCGCGAAAGCGCAATTACAACAACCTGATAACACAGCTTATGAATCTGCAATGGCACAAGGTGTGGACTATGCAGCAGACAATAATTTTTCAAAAGCAGAAGCATCCTACCGCAAGGCAAAGGCATTGCAGCCAGAAAGCACTGAGGCGTCCTACAATCTGGGAAACGTATACTACAAGAATAAAAAGGGCTACAACGCGGCAGAAAGCTACCGCGCGGCAGCCACCACAGCAAAAACCAAAGCCGAAAAGCACAAGGCATTTCACAATATGGGCAACACTTTTATGGAGAACAAAAAGTTCCCAGAGGCCGTAGAAGCCTACAAAAACGCCCTACGTAACGACCCAACAGATGATGAAACGCGATACAATCTAGCACTCGCCAAACAGGAAGAAGAAAAACAAGGCGGCGGCGGTGGCGGCGATGATCAGGATAAGAAGGACAAAGGCGACAACGAAGACGAGAGCGACAGCAAGGATGGCGATCAGGATGATAAGTCTGGCGGCAATAATGAAGGAGACAAAGAGAAGGAAGGCGATAAGGATAAAGGCGATCAAGGTGAAGGCAAGGATGATCCCAAAGGTGAAAACCAAGAAGGCAAAGACGGCGAAGGTAAGCCCAAAGAGCAAGAAGGCCAGCAACCACAACAACGCGTGGAAGGTCAAATGACGCCACAGCAAATACGCCAAATTCTGGAAGCCATGAATAATGAAGAGCAAAAGATTCAGGACAAGATCAACGCTCAGAAAGTAAAAGGAACCAAAAAGAAAACGGAGAAGGACTGGTAGATGAAAAGAATTGCGTTTCTATTCATATTGTTTTTAGGCATTGTGGCTCAGGCGCAGGTTTCCTTTACGGGAACCGCGACCAGAGATGCGATTGCGCTCAATGAACGCCTGCGTGTAGAATTCAAGATGAACGTTGATGGCGATAGTTTCAGGCCACCTAATTTTGCTGGGTTTAGTATCGCTAGTGGACCTATTCAGGGAATCTCGCAGAGCTATGTCAACGGCAAAGGAACCTTCACCAAATCCTACACATACATCCTTGCGCCAGAAAGTACGGGACCCAAAACCATAGGTCGCGCGACCATGAATTACCAAGGCGAGGAATTTTCAACCACGCCATTCACGGTAAGTATTACAAAGTCCATTGCAGATCCACGAGCGACTACGAGTAATGAACCCGTCCGGGAAATCGCAGAACAGAACATTCACTTAGTCGCTGAGGTTTCCAACGCATCACCTTATTTAAATGAAGCCATCAGAGTAGTCTACAAACTCTACGTTTCCAACAACTCTGGAATCAACGGCTGGACAGAAACCGATAGCCCCAAGTATGCCGATTTCTGGTCTCAGAATATCGATAACCGTGATCAACAAGTGCGCACAGGAACTTATCAAGGTCAGGAATACCGTTACCTAGTTCTACGAGAAGCCATTTTATATCCGCAGAAAACGGGAAGTTTGACGATTGAACCGCTGGTACTGGATGTGAACGTTCAGGTGCCATCTGGTAGAAGAGATTTTTTCGGTAGATCGTTTATGACGACAGAGAAATTGCGTGTTACCGCAGGTGCACGTGCCATTAATGTAAAAGATTTACCGCAAGAAGGACGACCAGCGAGTTTTACTGGTGCGGTTGGACAATTTGATTTTGGCGTGAGTTTGACTCGGGCGCAATTGGAATCTGGTGAAAGTCTTGTGGCAACGGTCGAGGCAAAAGGAACAGGGAACCTGCAATTGATGCAGCTGCCTAAACTGGATGTACCAGAACGACTTGAGGTTTATGAGCCAGAACGCGTTGATAAAACCCAAACTACCTACAGCGGCGTGCGCGGTAGCATCGCAGATAACTATACGATCGTACCGCAATCTGGCGGGACCTTCACGTTGCCAGATGTGGAATTCAGCTATTTTGATCCTGCGGCGCGTCAATATAAAACTATCAACAGCGGTGAGAATCGCATTGAAGTCAGTGGCCCAGCTGTAACGGCAAACAGCAATAGCGGCACCAATGTTTTGAGCGCTGGTGATACGTTTGCATTCATAAAAACCAGCACAGATCTTGAACCAATCCAGCAGAAGAGATTTTATGGAACCACGGTCTATTGGAGTATCGTAGGAGCAATGTTTCTGCTTATTCCATTAGTGCTATTGTTTAAGAAACGCCGCGAGGTGGTGGCATCAGACGTGCAAGGTAGAAAGGTCAAAAAGGCCAACAAATTGAGCAAGAAATACCTTTCTGAAGCCCGCAGAAATATAGGTAATGCAGAGGCTTTCTATGAAAGTCTGGAACGCGCCCTGCATAACTTCCTCAAATCAAAACTTAAAATCACCGCTGCCGAAATGACCAAGCAGCGCGTGGATGAATTGCTGCAACAGCGACGTGTTCAGGATGAAGCGCGCACAGAGTTCATCTCGCTTCTTTCTACAGCAGAAATGGCTCGATATGCACCATCAACCGCCACGGCAATGCAGGAAGATTACGACAAGGCGAGCAAGGTGATCAATCAACTGGACAAACAACTAAACTAACATCATGAGATTCTGGATATTCCTATTATTTGTTAGTCTGATTCAAGTTGCTGTAGGGCAAGATGAAAGTTCCGCTTTCGCGAAAGCGAACTCATCCTACACCGCAGAAAATTATCAAGAAGCCATCGATTCCTATGAATCCATATTGCAGTCTGGCCAGCACAGCGCAGAGTTATACTACAATCTGGGTAACTCCTACTACAAAATGAATCAGGTAGGACCAGCGATCTACAATTATGAAAAGGCTCTGCAGATGGAACCTTCAAACGATGATTTCCAGAACAACCTGAAATTTGCACAGCAGTTGCGTGTGGACAGCGTGGAAGAAGTCCAGAGCAATCCATTCAATGAGTTTGTGACTGGTATTTTCACCTCTTTATCTGTGGACAATTGGGCTTATTTGAGTATTATTCTGGCATTGTTGACCGTACTGTTTTTCATCCTATATCACTATGCTGCCACGGCTGGAAAAAAGCGCCTGATGTTTGTGATCTCAATGATTTTTCTACTGGCTACTATTTTTGCCATCGTAGCTGCGAGTTATAGCCAACAATTGATGGACGACAACCAGCAGGCGATCGTTTACAGTGCGGAAACCATCACAAAATCAGAACCTAGAGCCAGTGCAGAGTCCAGTTTTTCAATTCACGAGGGAACAAAGGTCACCATCCTTGAGGAATATGAGAACTGGGCAAAGATCAAAGTAGCTAATGGTTCAGAGTCCTGGATGCCACTATCAGATTTGAAAAAACTATAGCGCGCCTTAAAGTTTTCCCCTTTTCTTGCGAATGTTTAAATTTTCTTAATATTTTTAGGTAAGCACCTAATAGTATTACTATCAATTTTTAAAAGCCATCGTTATGTTTAAACATCTTGCCAAGGATCTCCCAGCTAGTATTGTAGTTTTCTTTGTAGCCTTACCGCTATGTCTAGGTATAGCTGTAGCCAGTGATGCACCGCCATTTGCTGGTCTTATCGCAGGTATTATAGGTGGTATTGTTGTAGGTGCGATCAGTGGTTCTCAAGTAGGAGTGAGTGGACCTGCTGCTGGTCTTGCAGCGATTGTTCTTGCTGCGATAGCTTCTCTGGGATATGAGAAATTCCTTGTGGCTGTTGTTTTAGGAGGTGTAATTCAAATTGTTTTTGGGATTGCTCGTGCTGGTGTAATTGGGTATTATTTTCCATCATCTGTTATAAAGGGAATGCTGACAGGAATAGGTATCATTATTATTCTCAAACAGATTCCACACTTTTTTGGGGTTGATAAAGATCCAAATGGTGATTTTAGTTTTATCCAACCTGATGGGGAAAACACGTTTACAGAAATATTGAATATTGCAGGTAGTATAGGTTGGGGAAGCACCATCATTGCAGTTATTGCCCTACTGGTTTTAATTCTTTGGTCAGAATTTCTTAGTAAAAAAGGGAAGCTATTTACATTGATTCAGGGTCCTTTAGTAGCTGTTGTTTTAGGGATTGTTTTTTACGCTCTAACAACTGGTTCATCTCTGGAAATATCAGATTTACATTTAGTAGATGTTCCTGTACCAGATAGTTTTGAATCTTTTAAAGGCCAATTCATATTTCCAGATTTTAGTGTGATATGGTTGCCTGAAATATGGATCACAGCATTTACTATAGCGTTAGTGGCCAGCTTAGAAACCTTACTTTGTGTAGAAGCCACGGATAAACTAGATCCGGAAAAAAGAATTACTCCTACTAATCGTGAATTATACGCTCAAGGAACAGGAAATATTCTTTCAGGTCTTATAGGTGGTATACCTATTACTCAAGTAATCGTTCGTAGTAGTGCCAACATCCAATCTGGCGGTAAGACTAAAATGAGCGCCATTTTCCATGGTTTTCTCTTGCTTATTTCTGTTGTAGCGATTCCCGTAGTACTAAACATGATCCCATTATCAGTTCTTGCTGCTGTATTGTTCGTGGTAGGTTATAAGCTTGCCAAACCATCAACCTTCAAGGCAATGTGGGATGCAGGTTTAAAGCAATTTGTGCCTTTTATAGTTACCGTCATTATAATAGTATTCAAGGATTTGCTTTGGGGAATAGGTATTGGTCTGGTTTTGGGAATCATTATGACATTATACCAGAGCTACAAAAACAGTCACTTCCTTCATAAGGAAGATCCTGATCATGGCGGCCCTAAAGTAAGAATGACTTTGGCTGAAGAGGTCACTTTCTTTAATAAAGCAGCGGTTAAAAGAGAGCTTGACGAACTTCCAGAGGGAACTCAGCTAGAATTAAATATCACCAAGACAACCTATATGGATTATGATATTATTGAAATATTACAGGATTTCAAGCAAAAAGCAGAAAGTCGAAACATCGATATAACACTTGTTTCACAGCGAGGGACACTTAAGAATCCAGAGAATTATTTCCAATTCTTTAAACAAGAGAAAATATATCCGCTCAAAAAGCATAACCAGGTATCTTAATAGAACAATAGAAACTTATAATTAAATCTTAGAGAAGAGCAGCGCTTCAATGGTTCTGCTCTTTTTCATTTATTTTTATTTTCTGCCTAAGCAGGAATCAAGTAACACTAACTAACAACAATCAAAATGGCACAACTTTTCAAGCATCTCAAGGGAGATTTATTCGGTGGACTTACTGCGGGTATCGTGGCCTTGCCACTCGCACTGGCATTTGGGGTTCAGTCAGGGTTGGGTGCTGTTGCAGGTTTATATGGTGCCATATTCATTGGGTTTTTTGCATCCCTTTTTGGAGGAACTAATACGCAGATATCTGGACCTACCGCACCTATGACTGCCGTCAGTATGGTGGTAATTGCAGGAATTTTGCAATTGAATGAAGGCAGTCTGGAAGATGCGCTTCCAGCTATTCTTGCGGTCTTTTTAATGGCAGGAATCTTCCAAATCACCTTGGGAGCATTAAAACTGGGTAAGTACATCAAGTACATTCCCTATCCTGTAGTTTCTGGGTTTATGACAGGAATTGGTGTGATTATACTCATTACCCAACTATTACCTGCCATGGGATATAACGCTGGTGCAGATGAAGAATATGTAAGAACATTTGAGCCAGTAGCTCAGGAATCCATCCTGAACGGAATCCTTGCTGACGAAGTTCAAGAAGATGTTCTAGTCATTGATGACTTTACATCAACCATTGCAAGAGCACAAAACACAACAGATGAAGAAGTAGCTGCCGAAGCAAAGTCTCTTGCCCAAGCCTCAAGTAAAGGTGTGATAGGCACCATCAAAACTTTGCCTCGAGCCATTCAAAACATCAACTGGACCGAATTGATTATAGCTCTCATTACGATTGTAATCATATTCGGTTTCAAGAAGATCACCACTGCTATACCATCCACGTTGATTGCGCTGTTGGGTGTTTCCGCTGGAGTGTATTTGCTGGATGTAGATGCTTTTAAGTTGGGTGAAATCCCATCTGGTTTCCCGATGCCCAATTTTGAAATCGTCACTGGATTCAGCTTTGCAGAGGTTTCTCCTTACATTTTTACCGCATTGACACTGGCACTGTTGGGAGCCATTGACTCGCTATTGACCAGTGTCGTGGCAGACAATATGACCAAGACATCTCACAATCCCAATCGGGAACTGATGGGACAAGGAATAGGGAACAGCATTGCCTCATTATTTGGTGGGATTCCAGGTGCTGGAGCCACTATTAGAACAGTGGTGAACATCAATTCTGGCGGTAAAACGAAACTATCGGGAATGATCGCTGCCATTTTGTTGCTAATTATTGTGGTTGCATTAGGAGGTTTTGCCAGCGAGATTCCCAACGCAGTACTTGCAGGAATACTTATCACTGTTGGTATAGGCGTGATGGATTATAAAGGATTGAAAGCCATAAGATCCATTCCTAAAAGTGACGTCATCATTATGTTTACCGTATTGATTTTGACGGTAACTTGGGATCTGGTATATGCCGTTGGAATAGGTTTGGTCATTGCTAGCTTAATCTTCATGAAGAAAATGGGTGATGCCAATGCCTCAAAAAGTAAGGTAAAAACGCTTTCGCGAAAGGATGATTACGGAGACGAAGATTACTCCTTAGTACCACTTGATCTACGCGAAGAAGTCTTTATTAAAGAACTGGACGGTCCGTTGTTTTTTGGTTCTACCAAGGATTTTCAGGCCATGTCTCAACACATTCCAGCAAAAGCTACTCATGTAATCATCAGGATGGAAAAAGTACCCTTCATGGATCAATCGGGATTGTTTGCTTTTGAGGACGTTGCAACAGCTCTTGTAAAACAAGGCGTTACACCTTTAATCGCCGGATTGAAAGAACAACCTCAATACCGATTAGAAGCCATCGACATCATCCCAGACTTAATTAAGGAAGAGCACCTGTTTAAAAGCTATGCAGAATGTGTAGGTTGGGTTTCACAGAATGTTGAAGATACCGTTGGACCTGATGAGGTTTAAAGAGATTTCTAGGAGAACTTTTAAAATGTTCAATTAAGTTCTTGAAAATCAAATGCATCACAAGGTGCGGAATTAATTCCGCACCTTATGATGTCGTTACGTTTAGGTAGATCGCCAATATTAATTTTTAAATCATTATCAAAATCAATGTCGAAATAAATAGGGATATAACTCACCACCGCATTCGTGTAACAAAACTATATCTTACTCAAGGTCTTGAGGTATGAAATATTCTAATTCATTCTAATTTCTAAATGTCTAAAAACAACATCCACGCATATTACCACATCGTGTTTTCTACGAAACATAGAGAACCATTGTTGTGTTCGGACCTGCAGTCACCTTTGTACAAAATGATTTGGAATAAGTGCATAGAAATAAATTGTATTCCTATAATAATTAACGGAATAGAGGATCACATTCATTTATTAGTCAATGCAAATGCAAACCTTTCCATCGCCAAAACTGTGAAGGACATCAAAGGATCAAGCTCCAGATGGCTTAACACAACTTATAAATTTGAAGAAGGGTTTGCCTGGCAGCGCGGTTACGGATTATTTACGGTAAGTCCTGTAGATATTCCTAAGATCTCACATTATATCCATAATCAGAAGGAGCATCATGGAAATGACTCCACAATCAAAGAATTCGAGTTATAGAATTGTAATTTCAGTTCATCATTAACATCACAAGGTGCGGAATTAATTCCGCACCTTATGATGAGAGTTTCTTCACGATAAAAATCACCACATAAAATGATTTGAAAACATTATCAGAACCAATATCGATATCAATTGAATTTGTACAATCTCATTAAAGATTCGGCAATTTAAATGCTATCCTAATTTAGGACTTATAGGAAAGAAATTAGCGCCAATTCCTTTTTCTCACAGGTATATAATAATCATATACCATCACAAGGTGCAGAATTAATTCCGCACCTTGTGATGGTCAGTAAATGATAGATAATGATTTCTAATAAATCGTATCTCGCTCAACAGTTTCCTTTTCAGAATCTGCATCATCCTCTACACCACGTATCCTTCGGTCTAACTCATCGGCTTCTTCTAAAATTTTAGGCAATAAGTATGGAGCTACGGGTTCTACGTAGGGATATACGATACTTTCTTCTTTGATCTCGCGATCAACAATCTCAATCTCACCAGCGGCACTATTGACGAACATCAAAATAACGCTAGCTATAAAAGCAAGCTTCACCAAGCCAAAGGCACCACCAGCAATCTTATTCAAAAAGCTTAGCTGTACCGTTTTAACCAGTTTAGTCACGAGTTTACCAGCATAGGTAACAACTAGAATAATGACAATGAAAGTGATGATAAAACTAGCTATAGTAATGGTAGAATCGTCCCATTCCGTATTAGACATTAACCAGTCCCCAGCAAAATTCGAAAAGTGAATGGAGCCGTAAATAGCTGCAACAAGAGCTATTAAGGATGTCAATTCTACAAAAAAGCCATTGAGATAGCCTTTCCAGAAACCAACCAACAAAAAAATCAATAATGCAATGTCTAACCAATTCATAGTGCTAAGATAAGAAGTTAGCTGCGCTCAAGACAAAAGACCGCTGCGCTGGAAGATAAAAGAGATAAGATTTACTAATGCAACTGTCAGGCTGAGCTTGTTGAAGCAGAGTCGTTATTTAAAAACTTCATTGGAAAAAACATTTCGACAAGCTCAATGTGACAATGGCTTCTGAAAATCTTTTTTTGACAGGAGTTACGCAATTACTTGAGATCTACTTCAGAGCCTCTTTGATACTTGCCATGAGTTGAAGTCCACCGTTGTTGAAGATGTGTTCCGCTTTCGCGAAAGCGAACTCTTCTAAATCTTTCCAATCCAAGCTTTCTGAAATGCCATTGGTTTGAATGCGTTGCTTGCCATCCAGCGATAATAGGCAGCCGGTAAAATGCAGTCTGCCTTGTTTTATCTGGGCAAAACCACCTATAGGTGCGGTACAACCACCTTCCAAACGGCGCAGGAATAAGCGCTCTATATCCACACATTTTTGCGTGTCCAGGTGGTTCAATTCTTTGACGGCTTCTACGACCTCAGCGTTATTTTCCATAGCAGCAACCATCATAGCACCTTGTGCTGGTGCAGGAATAAAGCTATCGAGATGTGAGTATTCCAGACCATAAGAACCACGTAAATTCTTGAGAATATTAATGCGTTCCAGACCAGCTTTGGCAAAAATTGCGGCATGCCAGTCGGTGTTGTTCTGGAGTTTGGCTAGTCTTGTGTTGACGTTACCACGTAAATCCACCACGTTATGTAACGGATACATATTCAACCACTGCGACTTGCGACGCAAGCTTCCCGTCGCGATGGTCATGTGATCGTCTGGATTGAAGCTGGATTTGTAAACTAGAATGTCACGCTGGTCAGCACGTTCTAGCACGGCGGCTTGAACCATTCCTTTAGGTAGTTGTGTAGGCACATCTTTAAGGCTATGAACCGCAATATCAATTTCACCTTTGACGAGTGCAACATCCAGTGTTTTGGTAAAGATTCCCGTAATTCCCATTTCATACAAAGGCTCGTCAAGGTTGAGATCGCCTTGAGATTTTACGGGTACTAATAAGGTTTGATGACCTCGAGATTCCAGTTCATTTTGAACGGTGCGCGCCTGCCACATGGCTAGCTCACTATCGCGAGTTCCTATACGTATCTGTTTACTCATGCGGTATAGTCTGTGCGTCTAGTTTGAAAACCTTATTGAGCAATTCAATGGCTTGCTGAGTGTTTTCATCCTCATCGCGCAAATGATTTGCAAAATGACCTGCAATTTTCTGAATGATACGATCTGCAAGAACATCTGCTTGTTCTTGATTGAAATTATTGATTTTGGTACGGTTGCTTTTGATCTCTGCATCTTTGAGAATGGACAACTTGTTCTTGAGCGCAAACATGGTAGGCGCAAACTTGCGGGACTCGCGCCACGTGTCAAATTCGGCTATGATTTGTGAAATAATTTCCTGTGCCTGTGGTATAAAATGTTCTCTGTTTTCTAGGGTGCTTTCTGTGATTTGGGAAAGTTCGTCAAGATGAATCAAAGTAACATTTTCCAACTCGCTCACGTCAGGATCCACATTGCGAGGTATGGAAAGATCCAGCAATAACAAAGGTCTATTGGTAACGATAAGGTTTTTGGAAACTGTAGGATTTTGAGCACCCGTAGCGACGATCATAATGTCGGTTCCAGCGATTTCTTCTTCTAATTCTGCATAGTCACGTACTACTAGATCAAATTTACCAGCGATGCGCTCTGCGCGATCCTTGGTTCTATTGATAAGTGTGATTTGCTTGTTTTGTGTGTGTTTGATTAGATTTTCACAAGTATTGCGTCCTATTTTTCCAGTACCAAAAAGCAAGATTTTCTTTTCTTGAGCATTCTCCACTTCATTCAAAATGTACTGAACGCTGGCAAAAGAAACAGATGTAGCGCCACTGCTCAATTGGGTTTCGGTTTTGATGCGCTTACTTGACTGGATCACAGCATTGATCAGGCGCTCCATGTAGGCATTGAGTAAACCAATTTTCTTAGACTTTTTGAAGGCAAGTTTAAGCTGGCCAATAATTTCAAAATCACCTAAGATCTGGCTGTCAAGCCCAGTACCTACCATAAACAAATGCTTTATGGCTGCATCTTCTTCGTGGATATAGGCGATGTTTTCAAACTCTTCCATGGTGCCATGCGAGTGCGCACAAAGCAACTGAATCAAATCGTCAGGATCTTGAGCAAACCCGTACAACTCTGTACGATTGCAGGTAGAGATCACGGCTAATGAGGGGATTTTTTCTGCTTTGGCTTGTTCCAGTAAATTGGAAATTCCCGTATCGCTCAAGGCAAACGATCCTCGCATCTCTGCATCAGCTTTGCGATAGCTGATCCCGATGGCATAGAACTTATAAGATTTTCCCGAAACTTGCGGCATGGAACTCTTTTGCACTTGGTCGCAAAATTAATCGTAGTATTTCGTTAAAAATAACGCTAGAGGTTTCATTTTCGTCGCGATGTGCTAATTTTGACCTGAAATAGTCAGATATCAATGGTTATAGAGGTTTTCGTTGATATCGCTTTTGCGAAAGCGAACTATTTATAATCATTACAAATAAATAAATTCATGAAAAATACCGCTAAAGGAGCTGCTGAGGTAACGCATATAGAAGATGGATTCCAAGTCGTTCGCATTAAGAACGAAACAGCTGAAAATGTAAAGTTTGAGCACGCTGTAGATCGTACTTTTATTCAATTTCACTTTTGCTTGAAAGGTAGCGTACAGCTGGCGTTCAATGAAGGTAGTTATCAACTGCCATTGATGGAACAAAACTCCTATTTGCTATATAACCCGACCAGAGATTTGCCCGTGAATATCGATGTCGCGTCCAATAGCTGGGTGGTTGTGGTGCTGGTTTCCATCAAGAAATTCCACTCGCTGTTCTCTCCAGATGCAGATCACGTGAGTTTTTTAAGTGCTGAAAATCGGGATAAGAAATATTACGTGGATGGAAAGGTCTCACCTTCTATGGCAGTGGCGCTGCACCAATTGATGAATTATAACCTGAATGATGCGATCAAGCGATTGTATTTCAAAGGAAAATCCTATGAATTGTTGTCGCTTTACTTTAATACAAAAGACGACCCAGATACCGAATCTTGTCCGTTTCTAGTGGATGAAAAAAACATGGCCAAAATTAAAATGGCTAAAGACATCATCATCGAGCGCATGACTGATCCACCGTCATTACCAGATCTTGCGTTAGAAATAGGTTTATCCCTTAAGAAACTCAAGGAAGGTTTTAAGGAAGTTTATGGCGATACGGTCTATGGATTCCTACTGGACCATAAGCTAGAATATGCGAGACAATTACTCGATAGCGGCCAGCACAATGTCAATGAAGTAGGTCTAAAAGTAGGTTACAGCACTGGTAGTCACTTTATAAGTGCTTTCAAAAAGAAGTATGGGACCACACCTAAGAAATATGTGACTGCGGATTGATTACACGTTTATTAAAATTAAAAATAGAATAGTATGAAAAAGTGCATCATTTTATCCATTGTAATTCTAGCAGCACTACCGACTTTTGGCCAGCGATTTCTCACACCAGATACAACTGTTGAGCTGTATTCAAAAGATTCAGAAATAAAGGTTTTTGAAGAAAATCCGTTAAATAATACTTCTCACAACGATGACATTGCCTTTTACATCAACGATATTTTAGTATCTGAAACTATTTTCAGACAATTGGATCCGCTAAATGTAGAAAGTGTCAATGTCGTAAAAGGAAAGTCGCTACACAGTCGAAAAGATTATCCTGGAAGAGTTTATATCAAAACGAAAAACGATTTTAGGCCAGAAATAATAAGTCTTGGTGATCTTGCAAAAAAATATTTGACAATCAATTCTGAAATTTTGGTATTTCAAATAGATGATAAAGTCGTTGATCAGGATTATACCGATTATATAATTGACGAGAACTTTATTCTTAAGATTGTAAAAAGCAAAATTAAATCACCAAACAGTACTGATATTGCATTGATAAAAATTATTACCAAAACTGATGAAAATATTGAAATGGCAAATCAGGTGATTATAAGATAAAATTTAGCGCTTGCGATAAGCATTATGAACTTCACTCGCTTCAATAGAAGTCAACTTTGCATGATGCAACATCCAATTTTGCGAAGTAATTTGCAGGATATTGTCAAAATAATGATCAGAAATCAGGATTCCTTTTTGGGATCCTTTTTCTTTGATGAGTTCTTGCACGCGCTGGATTTGTAACGGCGCCAATCCTGAAAATGGCTCGTCCAGCATTAGAAATGGATGCGGCAAATAGAAAACCAGTAAAAATTCTAGAAAACGGCGTTCGCCCATAGATAAAACCCCAACTTTTTTATTGTGCATAGAATGCAACATAGGCTCATATAGGATTTTGTCCTGATCCTCGGGATCTGGATACCAGTATTGGACTACATCAGTAACCTTCACGCCTTTCATCACAAATGGATCTTGAGGTAAAAAAGCAACGTATTGCAAATGCTGCGCTTTCAGATTTATAGCATTATCGTTTATAAACGCATAGCAACTCGCTTTTCTATTACTGCCAGACAGACTTTGCATGAGAGAAGATTTTCCCGCTCCGTTCAATCCTAGCAGTCCATGAATCTCACCGGCTTTCAAGGTGAGGTCAATATCATTCAGGATAGTTTTACTACCGTAAGAAAGGCTAAGGCTATTGATATGGAACACATTCTTATCCAATGGCTAGAATTGCAAGAATGAGTAAGGGAATTGTGATTAGCCAAATAAAACCTATTGCAAAAACATATAGTTCTCTCTTTCTAATTCCCAAGTTTTGAAAGACAAAACGCTCTGGTTTATAGAAATAATGATATGCAAGAATACCGATGGGAATACCAAATGTGGCAAACGTTACTAGTGTGATTTGCGGCACGGCGCTAGCCAGTGTAGGGAACGATATAACTGCAGAGAAGAAAGCTACTCTCACTGCAAACCATAATTTTAGTCGAAAATATTTCACTACTTAAAAGTAAGCAGAAATAAAGCGTAGATGTGGTTTCTAGAGATGAATCAAGCTTAGTTTTCAGCTTTGGTATTGTTTAAAGGAAAACTTAAGCCTATGGCTGCAGCACCCGTAAATTGCTCCACAGAATCTTGATAGAAGTAAGTGAATTCAATTTCCACTTCATGATCTCTACCTATGGCTAAACCTATTGTGAATGGAATGTGACCTACAATCCCGGTTTTGTCAATGTCAAATCTGCGTGTTTCTGTTTCAAATTTACCTATAGAAGCACCATAACCCACTTCTAGATAAGGTGCAACATAAGGAATTGGAGCAGCAAGTCTAATTTTACCTCCTACAAGTAGCGCGGTTGTATTTGCTTTATATCCTCGTAATGCATCTACTGTTGAATTTTCTCCTGTATTGGTATAGACAAACCCTGCATAAGGCCTTAAACCGAACCAGGACTTTAAAGCAATGACGTACTCGCCTTGAATGAAAACACCTCTACCTAAAACATCAATGTCTTCTTCATTGGGTGACGTTAAACCAAAACCTATAGATCCTTCAATAAATCTACCCTCATTGGGTTGTGCTTGAATGGTGTTAGCGCAAAAAGAAATAATTATCAGAGATAGAAATAAACCGCGAGAAAGAGATAAAGAAATAAATGAAGACATAATTATTGAGCGTTATGATGCCAAATATAGTTTTTGGAATCTTACTTCTTCATCTTCATCAGCAATTCCTGATAAGTCATTTCATTTTCTGGATGTTCTCTTAAATATCGGTACACTTTATCGATCACTTGTTGGGATGCGCCTAAATCTTTGAATAATTGCACATCGCTTTCCCAGGTTCTGATATTGCCTTTTATTTCAGCTAATTTTTGACTCAAGAGAGCAATATTTTTAAGATCTATATAATTAGCCGTTTGCTTCATGTCATTAATGGCTGTAAGTAGATCGCCATAAGTGATCTGGTCAATGATAGTGTCTTGGGTTAGCTTTTTTAATAGACTGGACAAGGATTCCATCCTACCAAAAAACCGCACATCATAATCGTCCAGTCCACAAGGCTTGAGTCTGGCAACCTCACGTTTTACAACAGCAGCATTTTGTAGAGAACCATCAATTAGAAATGTCATGTATTGGTTTTGCAACTCACTACAACCTTGCGGCTCATCAATGTTCATGGAAACACGGCCTTGTGCAGTTGCCATTTGACCAGCGATGGAGAATAGAATAATGAATAGGTACTTCATAGGGTTCAAATATAATAGAAGCTATTAAGCTAAAAGGATGCCAAACCTTCAACGCAAATAATCCCAGAAATATGCGAATTGAAAAAAAATAGTAGCTTTAGATAAACCAAACCAATTTCAACATGACTTTAAAAAACAAACCAGCCGTATGGTTCTGGATCCTTGCTGTAATACTTCTTTTGTGGAATATCATGGGCCTCATCGCTTTCTTGACTGAGGCAATCGCTCCAGAACTCTTTACTGAATCCTTCAATCAGGAGCAAATGGACCTGTATAACAATCGGCCAGTTTGGTACATGTATAATTTTGCCATAGCCGTATTTGCGGGAACATTTTCTTGTATCATGTTACTGGCGCGCAAGAAATTTGCGGTTACACTAGCTATATTTTCATTTTTGGCGGTATTGATCAGCACAGGTTATACCGTTTATTCGGGAGCTTTAGATCTCGTGGGAATATCAGATAAAGTACTCTTTTACTTAGTGTTGGTCTTGGATTTAATCTTGGTACTTTTTGCGATGTATGCTGCCAAAAAACGATGGATAGCCTGATAAATATGGGTTACTCGCAAGCTAGATTGGAAACCAATTTTCTTTAATGATGTTCCTAGTTAAACTATTGATTACAAAACAATGAAATCACAAACAGCGACACCTGCCATATTCTGGATGCTTGCAGCATTTTTAATGCTTTGGAGCCTTGCAGATTTGGTAGTATTTGTTTTGGACGTTTTTGTCAATAACACCTCAAGTTCGGGCATGAACATGCCTCGATGGTACGTTATCGTTCTTGCATTTTCAGTGTTGCTAAGTACGTTATCTAGTATTTGTCTTTTGTGGCGCAGGAAATCGGCTTACTTATTTGCCATTCTAGCCTTCATTGCTGCATTAATTGACACTTCCTATTCTCAACTATTCATCACGGTATCGATGGAACAGAATTACGATTGGAGCTTACTATTTACCGTATTATTTTTGGATATCTTATTGGTGTTTTTCAGCTTTTACAGCAAACAAAAGCGCTGGCTACTTTAACTTACAGAAGGATGTCTCTAGCCGCACGGTAGGTATTGACATGTGCATCGATGATCACTTTGATTTCTGGAGAGTAGCCGCCGCCCATGCTGCATTGTATAGGTATGAAGGGTTTTGATATGTGTTCCGCTTTCGCGAAAGCGGAAAAACTATACTCATCACGCATCCTACAACCTTGAGGTGTTAGGCCCAATCTTCCTAGTTTATCTGTTGCCAAAACATCAACACCAGCCAGATAGAAAATAAAATCAGGCTTTTGATCTGCGATAAGGTCCGGTAAGGTTTGCTTTAATTCCTTGAGAAACGTGGCATCATCTGTACCATCAGGAAGTGCAATGTCCAGATCTGACTGTTCCTTTTTAAAGGGATAGTTGCCCGCACCATGCATGGAAAAGGTGAAAACACTATCGTCACCTGCAAAAATTTCTGCCGTGCCATTGCCCTGGTGAACATCCAGATCTACAATCAGGATCTTATCGGCATGGCCATGATGTTGAAGGTGTCGCGCGGCAATGGCTTGATCATTTAGTAGGCAAAATGCCTCGCCGTGGTCTGTGTAAGCATGATGTGTACCGCCAGCAATATTCATGGCTACTTTGGTTTTTAAGGATTTGATACAGCCCTCAATAGTGCCTTGAGCGATACGTAATTCTCTTTCTACCAATTGCTCACTCAATGGGAAACCTAACTTGCGAGCAGCTCGCTTGTCCAGTGTTAGGTTTTTGAGATCGTCTAGATAATCTGTGGTATGAACACGCAGTACATCAATATCGTCACACAATTTTGTAGGCTCAAAAAAATCCTGTTCACTAACAATTCCCTCTAGTTTCAATTGTTCTGGCAAGAGTTCATATTTGATCATTGGAAAACGATGACCATCTGGTAATGAATGTTTGTAAATGGGATGGAAGGCAATGGGAAGCATGTGTCCAATATTAGTATAAAAGAATCAGTATTGATAGCCGTCTTACGTGGTCGTAAATATTAAGATATCTAACTAACGCGGATTATACCATGGTTCTAAATCAGTCAAAGAATTTTTAAAGTAAACTGCTAATCAATTTGTCAAATGAGCCCAGAATATCTTACCACCAGAAATTCTAAACTGTATTGATTTAGACAGTACCTTTAGTTTCATGATTAATAAATGGAATTTTATTGGTAACTAAAAGTCATTCAATTAATTAAGGATAATAATTTTCAAGATAATAAGATATGAAAAAATTGATATGGATATGTGCTGTACTTTTAATGGTTACAGCCTGTAAGGAAGAAACGACTGCAGAGCTCGATACTGAAATGAATAAGTTTGATCAGCTGACTGAACAGACTATGGAAGTTCACGATGAGGTCATGCCAGAAATGAGTCATCTTATGGAACTTTCCATGGAGATTGATCAAAAACTAGAAAGCGCAGAGTTGGATGATGATCAAGTGCAACAGTTGTTTGATGCACAGGTGGAGCTTGACGATTCTCACGATGCGATGATGGACTGGATGAAGGACTACACAGAAAAGTTTCCTTACGAAGCAGATCTTCCATCTACTCAAGAAGAAATGGAAGAGATGATGCCTGTACTGCAATCTTCATACGAGGAAATAAAAAGAGTACAAAGCAAAACTGAAACAGCGATTCAAAACGCAGAAGAGCTGCTTGCCAATTCGTAACTAACGAGTCGAATTCTTAACCTTATCTCAAAGACACCTTTAAGCTTCTATATAAAGGTATCTTTGAGATAAGTTGTTTTATACATATGCTAGAAACTGACAATCACGAGTACGAAAAAGCTATTCTTATAGGTGTGATCACCCAATCACAGGATGAGGAAAAGCTCAATGAATACATGGACGAACTAGAATTCCTCGCTTTTACGGCAGGTGCTACCGTTCGTAAAAGGTTCAGCCAGAAAATGGCGAAGCCCAATCCAAAGACCTTTATTGGAACTGGTAAAATAGAGGAAATCCAAGCCTTTGTAAAGGTTCATGATATCGATACGGTCATATTTGATGATGAATTGTCACCAGCTCAACAGCGCAATATTGAAAAAGCGCTAGAAGCAAAGATCATTGATAGAACTTATCTGATTCTAGACATATTTGCCCAACGCGCTCAAACAAGCTACGCAAGAACACAAGTTGAACTTGCTCAATATGAATATCTGCTACCTAGATTGGTAGGGTTGTGGACACACCTGGAACGACAAAAAGGTGGTATAGGAATGCGTGGACCTGGTGAGACTGAGATCGAGACAGATAGACGTATTGTAAGGGACAGAATCACCTTGTTAAAAGCAAAACTTGTCAAAATCGATAAGCAAATGGCAACTCAACGTGGTAATCGCGGCCAACTGGTCAGAGTCGCACTTGTTGGGTATACGAATGTTGGAAAAAGTACATTGATGAATGTGGTTTCCAAAAGTGATGTCTTTGCAGAAAACAAACTCTTTGCAACACTAGATACTACCGTTCGTAAAGTGGTAGTTGGGAACTTGCCATTTCTATTAACAGATACCGTTGGTTTTATTCGTAAACTACCTACTCAACTGGTTGAATCTTTTAAGTCTACTTTGGATGAGGTTCGTGAATCAGATTTGTTGTTGCATGTAGTTGATATTTCACATGAGTCCTTTGAAGATCATATCGCTTCCGTAAATAAAATACTGGACGAAATTGATGCTATTGATAAGCCCACTATCATGGTCTTCAATAAGATTGACAAGTATCAACCAGAAGATTATGATGAAACAGACCTTATGGTAGAACGTTCATCAGTTCACTATTCTTTGGAAGAGTGGAAGAGAACCTGGATGTCAAGATCAGGTGATGATGTTATTTTCATCAGTGCTATCGAAAAGGAAAATATGGAGGAATTCCGTAAGAAGGTATATGATAAAGTAAGAGAAATTCATGTATCAAGATTCCCATACAATGCATTCTTATATCCAGACATCATGGGTGAAGAAGAATAGCCTTTTAAATGTATAATGCCATCGATATATAGCACATGAAAAAAATCATACTCTACATTTTTTTGGGTTTAGTGCTATTGACAATTGGTGGATATTTTTATGCCAACTACTTAGTTAAGAGCAAGCTGGAATCTTTTCTAGCAGAACAACTCTCTCCAGAGCTGGATTTCACCTATGGTGATCTCGACATGACCGCCATCACTGGTGCCATTGCCATAAGTGATATTAAGATCAAGCTTTCTAATCAAATGGATACACTGGTTCATACTAGAGCCACCGTTGATAAACTTTCATTATCGGGTTTTGGGTACTGGAAATATTTTGTGCAGGATCAAATCCAGTTTGAAAAGATTGAGATTGACAAGAACAACATCACCTACTTCAAGGATAAGTTTAAATCTGCATCAAAGTCTGATACGATCAAACAAAATCCGTTAGCGACTTTACAAAAAACGGTTTTAATAAAAGCGATCGACATAGGCAAAACGTCATTCACTATTTATGATTCTGCAAGAGATTCGGTTGTTCTTAGAGTTGCTAAAGCCGCTTTTTCCGCGAGGGATGTGCGTACAGATGACTCTACCATACGCAAGCGTATACCGCTAACTTATGGAGATATTCATCTGGTTAGTGATTCGGTGTTTTTGAGGATCAGTCCGCGAGATGTGATGACAGTTGGACACATTGAGCTATCCAATAAAGATATTACCATTCAAGATCTCACAATCAAGCCAAAATATTCTAAAGAGGAATACACACGTCAGATCTCTAGAGAACATGATTACACAGATCTTGTGGTTCCTGTAGTAAATGTTATGGGATATGATTTCGGGTTCAGTAATTCTAAATTGTTCACGACAGTGGATAAAATTCAGTTAGACGCGCCGGTGCTGGGTGTATATAGAGATAAACGTGTGGCAGATGATCCTACCTTCAAACCACTTTATAGTAAAATGTTGAGAGATTTATCCATGGATCTTATGGTAGATAGCATTCTGGTAGAAAATAGCTCGATCACTTATGAAGAGAAGCTCAAATCTGATCAGCCAGCAGGCTCTATAAAATTTACTGATCTGGATCTGACCATGAGTACGGTAGGAAATACCCAACCTAAAGGCGAGCTTACCAAAATCACTGCGAATGGTCTATTCCAGCAAAGCAAATTGCATGTAGATTGGTCTTTTGATGTTCACAATACCAATGATGCGTTCCGGTTTAGCGGTAATATAGGGCGCATGCCTGCGGCTAATATCAACTCGTTCACACAACCCAATCTTAACATAGGATTTACGGGAACGCTAGAAGAAATTTACTTTGATATTTCTGGTAATAACAATACCTCCCAAACGTCCATGAAAATGGCTTACGACGATTTCAAGATTGACGTGATGAGAAAGGATGGTAAGGGAATTAATAAGTTCCTTTCAGGTATTGCAAACATTTTTATACCTAAAGACAGTGAGAAAAATGGAGATCGATACCGTGAGGGAAAAGGCGAGGCTGAGCGCAATAAAACCCAATCTGTTTTCAATTTTGTGTGGGTAAGCATCCTATCTGCCTTGATAAAAACGATGACTTAGTGTAGTTACGCTTTCGCGAAAGCGAAGTCATTCTAAAACTTCCCTACAACGTGTAATTCAACCCTAATCCCGAGACTTCTCGTATCTGGAAAGCACCAACAGCATTATCATCATAAATCGCCTGGAAAATCAATTTTGCACTGATGTAATCATTGACTTTCATATTGATGTTAGTGGCATAATTGATATCTACATTACCGGGCTTATCCAGATAATTAGAGTAGATCAATAGTTTGTTGTCCATGGTAATATTGTCCATGATTTTGAATTTGTACATGGCATTAATGGAAGCGCCCAACTCGTAACGTTTAGTTTCTCCAGCATCGACGCCAAAATAACTGCCATCTTCATAATCCTCACCGCTGGTAAACATATCATCCACCAGGATCAACCTTGCCGTGGATGGAGCCACATTCAAGGTTAGCATTTTGTTTTTCTTGTATAGGAATCCAGGTCCTGCTTGAAAGTAGCCTGGTGAGAACATATTTGTGCGCTCAGTTCTAGTAACCTCGCCATCATCATTCTTTGAATAGACATAACCTTTTGTGGCTTGGGTCATTGCGTTGATGAAAAAGGAATAATAGGCTGTGTCATCATTTTCACGAACCTCATAACCTACAACGCTGTTGAGCTCTATTCTATCGTTTGTTTTGCGTGTAAAACGTTCATCTTCCTGGATGGTCAAACCATATTCTGCGCTAATGGAATTTTCCCATGCGATGCGATCTTCAGTATAAACAAGATCAACATCTACAGCTAGGCTACCAGCGATGCTGGATGTACCGCCACCTGTCCAGTCTGCATTAAAAGCAGATTGATTGAATAAAAACTGGAATTTTCCCGTATTGGCCCAACCATTTTCTGTCACGTCTTTATCACCAGCATCCTGCGCTTTTATAAGAGTTATTGAGGTTAAAGTCAATAAGAGGCACATCCATATTTTCATAAGCATTGTTCAGTCGATTTTGGCAAAGATATAATCTTATCCCTTTTTAATAAAACGGTGACATTTGCAGGATCTTGTATAGGATCTTAATTCATAAAAAAAGCACCCAAGTTGGGTGCTTTGAAACTTTAATGAATTGGTTTTATAACTTATAATTTAAGCCAACTCCAAACACTTCACGTATTTGAAAAGCACCAACAGCGTTATCGTCATAGATTGCTTGGAAAATTAGATTAGCACTCAACCATTCGTTTACTTTCATGTTTACTGCAGCAGAGTAGTTGATGTCAACATTACCCGGCTTGTCTAAGTAATTAGAGTATAAAAGCAGTACGTTGTCCATTGTAATATTTTCTGCAATAGTGAACTTGTACAAAGCGTTCACAGACGCTCCAAATTCAAATCTGGAACTCTCACCTGCATCAACCCCAAAGTAGTCGCCATCTTCATAACCTGCAATTGTAGTAAACTGATCGTCAACAACAATTAATCTAGCAGTTGCTGGTGCAATATTTACAGAGAAATTCTCATCCTTTTTGTAAAGCATACCTGGACCAGCCTGGAAGTAACCAGGAGAAAGTATGTGAGTACGTTCTGTACGTATAGTTTCTCCAGTATCAGGATCTTCACTAAAAGTATATCCTTTAGTAAATTGAGTCAACGCATTGAAAAAGAAGGAATAAGACCAGTTGCTGTCTTCTTTCACCTTATATCCATAAACCGAATTGAATTCTAGCCTGTCATTAGTCTTGCGGGTGAATTCATCGCCGTCCTGCTTTGTAATACCATATTCAGCAATCAATTTATTGTCCCACGTGGTTCGTCCTTGTAGATAATTAAAGTCATAATTGATACCAGCGTTTCCTGCGATACTAGATGTGCCACCACCAGTCCATTCTGCATTAAATGCAGACTGATTGAAAAGTATTTGGAACGTGCCGCCTTTGGTCCATCCTTGTGGTTGCTCATCAGGATCTGCATCTTGTGCTTGTGAGATCGCTGCCATGGATACAAGTAGAGCAGAGAGTAAAAGCTTCTTCATAAGATTGTGTTTTAAAACGCCACAAAATTAGGGCTCTTTTAGAAAAGGGTAAAGAAAATCAGTATAGTTTCCCTCAAAGGCTTAATGAGAGAATGTTTAACGAGGTCTTTTGTAAACGGGAACTGAAGAGCAAGCCTCACCGTACATAACGCTACTGGCGATACGTTGAAGCTTTTCAGTAATCATTAGGTAAGCAGCAACTGGAACAGGTTTTTTGGAACAACCTTTTACAATTACTGGCAAGTCTTTAAAGTTGGAAAGATCGATGTCTGCAATGACATTACGGTATAAAACGGTTTCTAGATCTTCCAGTGAACCTACAACTACTGTTTTTGCGACATCAGTCAATTGTGATTGTAAAAGCATCCATGCCCATGGCGGTACAATGGCATCAGTACTGCATTTTAAGGCAACATGATGATTTTCATAAGCAGTGAAGTCTGTAGTTTTTACGCTTTGGCGAAAGCGAGATTCCACCAGCACTAAACCTTCCATCAACCATTGAGCGATATCAATCTCTGTGCGAGGTCCTGCCACGTAGTAATCCTCAAGGTCAAAATTCTTGAGCTTGGAATTTGCAACACGATTGATGATTTCTTCTCTCATTTTTTAGAGCATTCCCAGTTCTAGTTTTGCCTCTTCACTCATTAGATCCTTGTTCCATGGTGGGTCAAAAGTGATTTCCACCTCTGCATCTTTCACGTCTTTTAGAGACTTGATTTTATCCTCAACCTCTTTGGGTAATGATTCTGCCACAGGGCAGTTGGGAGAAGTTAATGTCATTAAAACCTTAACTTCAGCTTCTTCACTGACCATGACGTCATAAATCAATCCCAATTCGTAGATGTCTACGGGAATCTCTGGGTCATAAATGGTTTTGATAACGCGTATGACTTTCTCGCCTAGTTCTTGTCCGTTGATTTCTTCCATGGTTAATTGAGTTGTGATTGATACGCCACGGCGTACATTTTAAGTTGTTTGATCATAGAAACAAGGCCGTTAGCACGTGTGGGTGACAAATGTTCTTTGAGACCTATCTCATCTATGAAATCTGTATTTGCATCGAGAATATCTTGTGGTTTCTGGTTGGACCATGCACGAATCAAGATGGCAATAATTCCTTTTGTGATGATGGCATCACTATCTGCAGTGAAAATCACTTTATCATTTTCTAGACCTGCATGAACCCACACTTTTGACTGACATCCTTTTATGATATGGTCATCATCTTTGTATTGTTCGTCAATAATGGGTAAGCTTTTGCCAAGATCGATCATGTATTCATAACGCTGCATCCAGTCGTCAAACATGCCGAACTCATCAACAATTTCTTCCTGTATTTTTTTAATATTACTCATCGATTCGTTTTGCCTTGATCAGAACGATTCCATCTTCATCCATCAATTTCAAATAGTTGTTTTTGTACTCTGCTTTTTTGACTTGGGATAGTTGATTCATGTAGAGCTTTTCAATTTTGGCTTTTTCCACGCAATACATTTTAGTAGACATCATCATTCCTGGTTCTACTCTATTAGCTTCTGGATTTTCAAAAGAGCCGCCATATTCATTACAGCCATTGTTACCAGAAATGCGATTACCTTCTTCAGACATTTGTATATTGACCGTAATCCCTTGTCCTTCCATGTCCTGGCCATCGACGGTGATTACCTCATAGGATCCATTGATATCTTCCAACTCATTGCAAGCAACAAGTGTCAAAATCATCATCCCGAATAATAGAAAATTAGCTTTCATAATTATGTGATTAGTGATGTTAAGATAACATCTTTACTGCACGATGCAAAGCTTGTACCATAACATCAATCTCCTGTTTGGTATTGTAAAAAGCAAAGCTAGCCCTGATGGTTCCAGCGATCTGGTAGCGCTCCATAACAGGCTGGGCACAGTGATGACCGGTACGAACGGCAATTCCCAACTTGTCTACTATAGTTCCAATGTCATAGGGATGCAGGCCTTCTATATTGAACGAAATGACCGCCGCTTTGTCAGCTACATCGCCATAGATGATAGCTCCTGGAATGGTTTTGATTTGCTCTGTTCCATAAACCAGTAGTTCATGCTCATATTCGGCAATGTTATCCATGCCTATACTGTTGAGGTAATCTACCGCTGCTCCTAGTGCAATCCCACCAGCAATGTTAGGCGTTCCAGCTTCAAATTTATGTGGTAATCCTGCGTAAGTGGTTCTTTCAAAACTTACTTGGTCGATCATCTCGCCACCACCTTGATAAGGCGGCAATTCATTGAGCGCTTCTTCTTTTCCATAAAGCAAACCAATTCCCGTTGGGCCACACATTTTATGTCCTGCCATGGTATAGAAATCTGCGTTGAGGTCTTGAACATCTACTTTCATGTGACCACAGGATTGTGCACCATCGATCAAGACTTTCGCTTGATGCTTGTGTGCGCCAGCTATGATTTCCTTTACAGGATTGGTAACACCCAAAGCATTTGAAATATGATTGACAACAACAAAGGCTGTTTTGGGATTCAGCAGATCGTGATATGCTTTCATATCCAACTCACCATTATCCATTACCGGAATCACCTTAAGAAAAGCCCCAACGCGCTCACACAACATCTGCCATGGAACAATGTTAGAATGATGCTCTACGGCACTTACAATGACTTCATCACCTTTCTTTACAAAAACATGGGCTCCACTAGCTACTGCGTTAATACTATGCGTATTTCCTGAAGTGAAAATGCAAAGCCTAGCTTCTGGTATATTGAAAAAGGCACGACACTTTTCTCTTGACGCTTCAAAAAGATCTGTGGCTTCCTGACTCAATGCATGAACACCGCGATGGATGTTTGCATTGTAAAGTGTATAGTATTCAGTGATTTTTTCAATCACTTGCAATGGCTTTTGAGAAGTCGCTGCGTTGTCAAAATAAACCAATGGCTTACCGTTTACCTCACGGTTAAGAATGGGGAAATCGGCACGTATTTTTTTGATGTCTAGCATGTTTACAAAGGTACGATGTGGGAAATTGAATTCCTCAAAAACAAAAGCCCGATCAACAGATCGGGCTTTCAAATATTATTTTAATTTCATTTACAGATCAAATCCAATCTCGACTCCTAACTTGGTCGCGATGAGTTTTGTAATGCGTGATTTAATCTCTGGAATTTTGACGCTTTCCAATACTGAGTTGGCAAATGCAAACATCAATAGGGCTCTAGCTTCTTTTTTACCTATTCCACGGGACTGCATGTAGAACAAGGCCTGCTCGTCCAGTTGGCCTATCGTACAACCGTGCGAACAACGCACATCATCAGCAAAAATCTCAAGCTGAGGTTTTGCATTGATGGTTGATTTGTCACTTACCAGAATGTTGTTGTTCTGCTGGAAGGCATTGATCTTTTGAGCAATCTTGTCTACTAATACTTTTCCATTAAATACTCCAACGGCGCGATCGTCAAAAATCTGCTTGTATTCCTGATAACTTTCACAGTTAGGAGCTGTATGGTGAACTAAGGTAGAATGATCCACATGTTGCTTGTTGCCTATAATGGTTACACCATTAAGTAACGAGTTACAGTGTTCGCCACGCTGGAAAAAGTTCAAGTTGTTACGAGTCAATGCACCGCCAAAAGAGAACGTGTGCAATCGCACTTCACTATTGGTTTGTTGTTGAACATTAGTATGATCAATCAACGATGCAGATTGCTTGTCGTTCTGGATCTTGTAATAATCAACTAATGCACGCTTATCAGCAAAGATCTCGGTAACGCTGTTAGTCAACACGGTATTTTCCGTTAGACTTTGATGACGCTCTATGATTTGAACCTGTGAATTCTCGTCAACCACAACGAGATTGCGCGGCTGTACCATCATGGCAGCTTCACTACCAGTTGAGAAGTAAACGATCTCTATAGGTTTGTTGACGGCAATATTCTTTGGAATATGGATGTAGGCGCCTTCTCTAGCAAAAGCTGTATTGAGAGACGTCAGACTGTCCTTTCCAGCAAGCTTGTTGTAATAGGCTTCAATTACCGCAGCATATTTTGGGTTATTCAACACACTGGACATCAAACAAACGTCAAACTTGTCGTGCGTTGTTTGAGAAAGATGTGAGCTGTAAACTCCATCAATAAAGATCACGCGATACGCATCGATTTGATGAATCAAATACTTCTTGATATCTGCATAATCCAGCGAGGCTTCCTTATTGGGGAACAAGCTGTAATCCTTATTGAAAAGTGCTTTGAGGGAAGTGTATTTATAAGCTTCATCCTTGCGCAATGGCAATCCTTTTTCTTCAAAATCTGTCAATGCCTTGCTGCGCAGTTCATGCACATAACTATCGGTATCGACCTCGTTTTCAAGAGCGAGAAAGGATGATAATATGTTGTCTTTAAAACTCATTTTAATTTTGTTTTGAAGTTTGAAGGTTAGCACGCTTTCGCGAAAGCGAAAAAACTACAGACGGATTTCACATCCATCCGGCTTCAATACTACGCTTCAACCTCTTCTTTAATCCAGTCGTAACCGCGCTCCTCCAATTGATGAGCCAACTCCTTACCGCCAGATTTAACGATGCGACCGTTGAATAAAACGTGTACATAATCTGGAACTATGTGATCCAACAAACGCTGATAGTGAGTAATCACGATGGTAGCGTTATCCTTGCTACGCAATTTGTTCACGCCATTTGCTACGATGCGCAAAGCATCGATATCAAGACCAGAATCAGTCTCATCAAGAATGGCAAGTTTAGGTTCTAGCATCGCCATCTGGAAGATCTCGTTACGCTTCTTCTCACCACCAGAAAAACCTTCATTCAAGGATCTAGACAAAAATTTGCGGTCGATTTCTAATAATTCAGATTTCTCACGTATCATTTTAAGCATGTCCTTTGCAGGCATTTCATCCTTACCTTGAGCCTTGCGAGTCTCATTGATGGCTGTTTTCATGAAGTTAGTCACGCTAACACCAGGAATCTCTACCGGATATTGAAAGGATAGAAATACACCTCTATGTGCTCTTTCTTCTGGATCAAGCTCTGTAATATCTTCATCGTTCATGGAGATCTCGCCTTCACTCATTTCATATTCCTCACGACCAGCGATGACGTTTGCCAATGTGGATTTTCCTGAACCGTTAGGTCCCATGATCGCGTGAACTTCTCCAGCTTTTACCTCTAGATTGATTCCTCTTAATATTTCCTTGCCGTCAATAGTGGCGTGCAGGTTTTTTACTTTCAACATATCTGTTAGTTATCTTCTTGTTCTTGCGCCGGTGCTGAAATCACACTAGATGATCCAGACTTGCGCACTTCTATAATTTTATCAATTACGATCATCTGGTCCCAACCTTCGCCTGTTTCAGCTTTGACTGGATTGGGAACTAATTCTCCCGTGACCGTTACTTGCACCATATCGTATGGTGTTCTTTGAAATTCTTTTGCTTTTTCAGCTAGTTCTGTGAGTTTATCGTCAATCTTGACGGCATAAATATCATTACTGGTGGATAGAACCGCTGCATCTGCCAGGTAAATGAACTCACCTTTAAATTGAGGTTCATCGTTAGACATCTCTGTTCCATCTGGAGCATCACTTTTTTCAGTATCGCTCTTACAGCCGGTCAATAAACATAAAAATAGTATGGAAAGAAAAAAAGCTTTCATTACTTCATTGGTGTTTTAGCGACTGTACTTTTGAAATCCTCTAGGTCGTGTTGGATAATGACTGTGGCATTTTTCGCTTTCGCGAAAGCTTCAAATTCTTCAATACTCGTCTTACTCTCTGGAATATCATAATTGAACTGTGGTACCACTGCGTCCTCGCGGTTTTGCTCAAAGTGATAGGTATCTCCAGATAGTAGTGTTGGACCTGATTCCTTTAAGCTTAAGTATAAAGCCTGGTGTCCAGCAGTATGTCCAGGGAAGGATTTGATAACGACGCTACCATCGCTAAAAATGTCATAATCACCATTCAAAATCTGTGAATTACTCAACTTGCTGAAAGAATCTGGGGCATAAAATGCATTGCCTTTTATAGCGTCGCTATTGATGAAATCCATTTCAGTATCTTGAACCAACCATTTTGCATTTGCGAAGTTATTCGCGCCACCGGTGTGGTCAAAATGTACATGAGAGAATGCGATCATATCTATATCTGCTGGAGTCAAGCCAACACTTGCCAATTGATCTACAATTTTCTCGCTACGTGAAATAGTGAAAGCATCACCTTCTGGTGTGACATCACCTTGACCTACGAGACCTTCTGGAAGACCAGTGTCCCACAACAATGTGCCTTCTGGATGCTGAATCACATAAAATGGAGCCGCTAGTTGTATAGACTCACCTTCATAGCGATCGCCTTCAGAAAACATGACTTTTTGTTTTGCGAGAACACTACCACCATCAAAGATGTGAAGTTTCACTTCTGGAAGTGCCGCAAGACTGTCCTGCATAGCAGCCTGTGCTTCAGTTTCTGACATTGCATCATTGTTGTCTTGCTCAAGATTTTTGCAAGAAGTCAGAATTAGGACTGTCGCTAGTAGGTATATTAAGTTTTTCATGATTTTCGATTTTTGGTTAATAAAATAATATGTTGGGATTATCCTACAGATCCTTCAAGGCTTATTTCCAGTAGCTTTTGAGCTTCTACCGCAAATTCCATAGGTAGCTTGTTCAGGACTTCTTTTGAAAATCCATTCACAATCAATGCAATCGCTTTTTCTGTATCGATACCGCGCTGGTTGCAATAGAAAATCTGGTCTTCACCAATTTTACTGGTGGTTGCCTCGTGTTCTACTTTGGCGCTGTTATTCTTCGTCTCTATGTATGGGAACGTATGCGCTCCACACTCGTTACCCATCAACAAACTATCACACTGTGAAAAGTTACGGGCATTGCTTGCTCTTGAGTTGATTTGTACCAGGCCGCGGTAGGAATTCTGGGATTTTCCCGCACTGATTCCTTTAGAAATAATGGTGGACTTGGTGTTTTTACCAATATGCGTCATTTTGGTTCCTGTATCAGCTTGTTGGAAGTTGTTGGTTACGGCGATTGAGTAAAATTCACCAACACTATTATCACCTTTTAAGATACAACTAGGGTATTTCCAAGTGATGGCACTACCAGTCTCTACTTGCGTCCAGGATACTTTTGCGTTTTTCTCGCAAATCGCACGTTTAGTCACAAAATTATAAACACCACCTTTTCCTTCTTTGTTACCTGGATACCAGTTTTGTACGGTAGAATATTTTATCTCTGCATCATCAAGTGCGATCAATTCCACACAAGCAGCGTGCAACTGGTTCTCGTCACGTGATGGTGCGGTACAACCTTCCAGATAAGAAACATAACTTCCTTCATCTGCAACTACCAGTGTTCTCTCGAACTGACCGGTTCCAGCCTGGTTGATACGGAAGTAGGTGCTTAATTCCATAGGGCAACGTACACCTCTAGGAATGTAACAGAATGATCCATCAGAGAATACCGCAGCATTCAATGTGGCATAGTAATTATCCTTTTGTGGGATTACAGTTCCCAAATATTTCTTCACCAATTCTGGGTGTTCTTGAATTGCTTCAGAAATAGAGCAAAAGATGATGCCTTTTTCGGCTAGGGTTTTCTTGAAAGTTGTGGCAACAGATACAGAATCCATCACGATATCTACGGCAACTCCAGCAAGCTTCTTTTGCTCATCGATGGAGATACCTAATTTTTTAAAAGTCTCCAGTAATTCTGGATCTACCTCGTCAAGGCTATCGTATTTAGGTTTGTTGCTAGGTGCAGAATAATATGAAATCGCCTGTAGGTCTGGCTTCTCGTAATTCACATTTGCCCAGTCGGGCTCATGCTGGCTCACAAAATGGCGGTATGCTTCCAGTCTCCATTCTGTCATCCATTGGGGCTCGTTTTTCTTTGCGCTGATCATGCGCACCACATCTTCACTCAGGCCTATTGGAATCGTATCAGACTCAATATCTGTATAGAATCCGTACTTGTATTCTTTTGTCTCGAGTTCCTTTTCTAATTCTTCTTCAGTATATTTTGCCATGGTATTTTCTTAATTTGAAGCTCAAAACCGAAATCTTGAACCATTCTGCTATACTTAAATTACCTGATAGCCTAAGGTGTTGTTACGCTTTCGCGAAAGCGAACTAATTTCAATAATCGTTACAAAGAGAAACTCTCGCCGCAACCGCACGTGCGTTGTGCATTAGGGTTATTGAAAACAAATCCCTTGCCGTTCAAACCACCACTGAATTCCAGTGTGGTTCCCACCAAATAAAG
Organism: Nonlabens sp. Hel1_33_55; assembly: GCF_900101765.1. NCBI lineage: Bacteria > Pseudomonadati > Bacteroidota > Flavobacteriia > Flavobacteriales > Flavobacteriaceae > Nonlabens > Nonlabens sp. Hel1_33_55. The sequence goes on along the minus strand of NZ_LT627735.1, from coordinate 2,404,219 downwards.
GAAGCTGCGCTTATCTACAACGATGCGCACCTGATTGTCTTCAAAGACCTTGTCTGTATCCACGGTCGCTTTATCAAAAGTAAGATCATAAGATAAACCGCTGCAACCGCCGCTTTTGACGCCTACTCTAACAAAATCTTTATCAATAGAATAACCTTCCTCACTCATGAGCGAGGTAAGCTTGTTTTTTGCAGTTTCAGAAACATTAATCATAGTTCTGTGTGATTAAATAAATGTGTACAAAGATACAATACAAGCAGCGGCAAACGCTAGGATGTAATGTTAATCTCATATGGTAGTATGTGCAAAGTCTATGCCTATAAAGGATAGTTGGGTATGATTAGTGGGTGACTGTTCATAATCGTAATTTTGTAGCATGATTGAAGATAAAAATCCACTAAGAACACCGATTGAGCAACTGGGCGAATTCGGTTTGATAGAACATATAACGCAAGGTTTTGCTATCCAAAACAAAGGAACCATCAAGGCCATAGGCGATGATGCTGCCGTGATCAAGCACGATCACCATACGATTGTGACAACTGACATGCTGGTTGAGGGAATTCATTTTGATTTGAGTTATGTGCCTCTCAAGCATTTGGGATACAAATCAATCATGGTCAATCTGTCAGATGTGTATGCGATGAATGCCATTGCGACACAAGTCACCGTTTCCATAGCCATTTCCAACCGGTTTCCCGTAGAGGCTGTAGAAGAATTGTATGAAGGAATAGCGATGGCCTGTAAGAATTATGGGGTTGATCTTATAGGTGGTGATACGACCGCGAGTACTAGCGGCTTGATCATTTCAGTCACTGCGCTGGGCGAGCAGGAAAAAGAAAAGGTCGTTTATAGATCTGGAGCTAGCGATGGAGACTTGCTGGTGGTTTCTGGTGATGTAGGTGCGGCTTATATGGGATTGCAGATTCTGGAACGAGAAAAAGCGGTTTTCAAGGCAAACCCAAACAGTCAACCAGATATTGAAGCATATAGCTATTTGATAGAACGCCAGTTAAAGCCAGAAGCTAGAAAAGACATCCCTAAATTATTGGAAGAATTAGAAGTCATGCCAACCAGTATGATCGATGTATCTGATGGATTAAGTTCTGAAGTGATTCACTTATGTAAGCAGTCTGGAGTTGGGATGAAGTTGTATGAGGAAAAGATCCCGCTGGATCCTACGGTAATTAGTTCTTGTGAAGAATTTGATCTAGATAGTACCACAGTAGCTTTGAGCGGTGGTGAAGACTATGAATTGCTATTTACTGTAAAGCAGGAAGATTTCCCTAAAATCAAAGCAAACCCGAATTTGTCAATAATTGGTCATGTGTTGCCGCAAAGTGATGGTATACATTTAGTTACTCGCGGAGGTCAGCAGGTTGCCATAAAGGCAATGGGCTGGAATAGTTTTGATAATTAAGCGGCTTTTGCTTTTGAAATGGCAACTCGCGGACGTTGTTGTTGCTTCTTGCGGGCAAGTTGTCCCAGCGATCTGTTGATACGTGTATAAAGATCATTTAGGGGAACCGTTTCACCATAAATATTGTTGGTAACTTGCTTGTTGCACTTTTTGCAGCACATTTCATTCACGCGATCGTTGACGACGTGGGATATTTCCATTTGGTGCCCGGTGATTGAGCAAGCCAGGCGTTTTAAGGGGTTTCGCATGCTATAAAATTTTGTTCTATACGCTATTCAGTATGAAAAGGATTGTTAAATTTATAAAAAGTTATTCACAAATCAACGATTAACGTAAAACTTTTTAGATAAAGTGCAGTTCAACGATTTTATTTGGATGGGTGATCAAACTCATGTGACCAGAATCAAGCTCGGCAAATTCTACATTTAAAAGTTCAATTTCTTCTTCAATTACTTCCTTAGAGATGACTTCATCGCGAGAACCGTAAATGTATTGAATAGGAAATCCTGCATTTTTAAGCGCGTTCAATTGCGACGCTCGATCCCGCATAGCTTTGATGGCGTTGCTTATCCCAGATGTTGACATATGCATTGCCTGAGATTTCATTAGCTCGATTTCAGTAGTAAAATGTTCTCTTTCAACAGATGTAAAAAGGTTGGTTATAGCCATGCTAGTAAAGGCCTTGGGATATTTCTCAACTAACTTCAAAGCTCTGTTACGTTGCTTTTGCCTGTCTGTAGCATCTGCGGTCGCACAACTATTGATTAGAGTAAGTGAAAGAAGTTTGTCTGAGTACGCTTTCGCGAAAGCGCAACCCACATAACCGCCCATACTGTGACCTACAAAGTGAACTGCCTTGATGCCGCATTGCATTAAAACCATATTGATATCAGTAGCCAAATCCTCGATCGAGTAAGAAGTCTCGCACTCATTGGCACCATGATTAGGAAGCTCTAAAAGCAAGATCTGAAAGGACTTTTTGTAGTGATCAATTATAGGATCCCATTGAGCAGCGCTTCCCAAAAACCCATGAAGAAAAAGGATGGTTGGTGCGTTTTTAGGCAGTAATTGGTAAGAAAGTAGATTCTTGGGATCCATGCTGCAAAGATATGTGGGTTTATTCTGAAGCTTGTGGCTCTTCAATCATAATCCGTAGCTTTGATTTTAAAGAACATTTTTTGAGCATACCATCACAAGCCTTTGAACAGTACACCGTAGCATTTTACAATCTGGAGAATCTATTTGATTACCAAAATGACAAACATATTCTCGATGATGATTTTACCGCATTGGGTAGAAACGAATGGAACGAAACTCGATATTTTAAAAAACTGCAAAAGATTAGTGACGCTATTAGCCAGATAGGTGCAGACTTTACAGGCAAGCTACCTGCAGTTTTGGGCGTTGCTGAGGTGGAAAACAAAAAGGTTCTTAATGATCTTGTCAATCAACCCAAACTTAAAAATCATGACTACAAATACGTCCACTTCAACAGTCCTGATGAGCGTGGTATTGATGTAGCCTTACTTTATCGCGCTGATGTGTTCGAACTTCTCGAGTCAAAGCCGTTATCGCTACTTATCCATAATGATCAAGGCGTGCGCGATACTACACGGGATATTCTTTATGTAAAAGGTAAACTCGCCGGTACTATGCTGCATATCTATGTCAATCACTGGCCATCTAGGCGTGATGGATCTGGAACCACAGAATATAAGAGAGCTCTTGCGGCTCAAACGTTATTGAAACATATTGAGCAAATTGATGTAGATGGCAACCGTACCAAACGACTTGAAAAGGACAATACTTTTATCATGATCATGGGCGATTTTAACGATGATCCTGAAAATGACAGTATCAAAAAGGGAATTTTGCCCTATGGCTTTGATAACATCACGGCACCGTTGAAGAACTTCCATCGTGGTTCATTGAATCACCGTTTTAAATGGAATCTTTTTGATCAGATTATGGTAAGTGAGAATTTGTACAATGATATTCCGGGAGATCTGTATGTGCACAAAGCGGATATTTTTGACGATATCATGTTACGACAGTGGAAAGGGAAATACCGTGGTCAACCTGCCAGAACCTTTGCCGGTGGAAGATATGCTGGTGGTTACAGCGACCATTTTCCGGTGTATGCCGTATTAAGGCGCAATCAATTATATTAAAAAAACCACTGCCTTTTGAAGCAGTGGTTTTTGTGTTTAGTTACGCTTTCGCGAAAGCGTTATTTATCTCATCCTAGTTGCTTGTAATAGTTACATCATCCAATTGGTAACCACCATTAGTTGCGCCACCGGTACCGCCACCATCAGCTTCACTACCTGTAAATTTAAAAGCAATGGATCCCGTACCGTCTACACATTCTAGTGAGACATTACCTGAGGATACAAAGTTTCTAAAAAATTCACTATTAGGAACAACTCTCGCGTCTGCTAATGGGCTCCAGGTTGCAGTTTCAACACCAGCTGGCGTACCATCCCAATCGTTAGAGAAAAGAACCTCAAGAGTAGAAGCATCTGCAAAATCATTTGAGGTAAAGAAGTTCAATACCTCTCCATCTTGAGCATCAAAATTAATTTGTGGAGTAATCAACCACGCTATGGAAGTATCATCACCGCTATTAAAGTTCGTGGCTCTAGTTGCTGGGCTATTTCTATCACCATCAAAGTAGGTTTTCCATCTTACGGTTCCTTCTTCAACATAATTGGTCCAACCTGCCGGCATGGTAGCTGTGTTGTTGATTCCAGAATTAAAGTCTTGATTAAGTATGCTATTCGCTCCTGGTCCATTTACGGTCCCACAAGAAACTACGTCAAACTCACATCTTACATTTGGATCAAAGTTGAAATTCTCTGGACTATTAGTATTCAAAACGAAGAAATCATCTGCAAAGTCTCTAGAGACAATCGCATCAATAGAACCGCTACCATTAGGAACTCTCAAAGTTTTAAAATCAGCAAAAGTTGAGGTTTGGAAAACGACCGGAGCTGCAAAGAAGTCATCACAAGTTTGTATAAGTCTGTCACCGTCAAAAGTATCGCCTTGCTCTGAAGCAAATGTCTTTCCTAATTCTGAATCCAGAAATTGAACATTGCTCACTCTTACCCATTGATTTTCTTGCGAGTCATTAATTTCAGAAAGTAAAATTTGTTTAGGTACAATCGCTACAGTTTCTTCATCACGTAGTATATACTCATCAACTCTTGAAGCCTGAATTCTATCTAGATCCTCGCCTATACCTAACGTGTAAACACCATTGGATTCTCCTAAAGTTAGTCCGTCCAACTTCACATAAACTCTTCTACCAAATTCAAATCTTGTAAAAAGCGGAGTCACATCTATTTGTACGTTTACTCCAACTGTAGGACTTTCTGGAGCATTTTGTATAACAAGTTCCTTGAAGAAGTTTCCTCCTTCATCGCTGGAGATTACATATCCTTCCACAAAACCTGCGTTCTCATCAAATGTAATAGGCTCAGGATCGTTACCACCAAATGTGGATTCGTATTGATTAACTATCGCTTGAAGATTGATGGTTCCCGCTGGTGCATCAATAACTACCTGACTGGTGTCTGGTACTGCAAAATCATCGTCTTCCACACAGGAAAAAGTGAAGGTAACTACTGCTAGCAAAGCAAAGAGGTTGTTTAAATTTTTCATTTCTCTGTTATTTATAAATTTCATTATAGCTATTTTTTAGAATCTTAGGTAAACGTTGAGGTAATAGGTCGTTCCATTACCAAAGAAGTATCGAGGCGCAAATACCTCTGTTGGGTTGTTGCTATCGTCTCTCACAGAACGGAAGTTGGAGTTACGAGATTGCTCAAAACCACCGGTTTTGTACTCTACATCAAATACATTATTAATGGTTGCAAAGAAGCCTACATACTTATTGTCAATTCTCCACGACTTTCCACCTATCACATTGACTAAGGCATAATCTTCAAATTGCTCTTGTTGCAATAACTGTTTTGCAAGATCTTCATCATAGTCTGTTAATGGCTGGCCATCAAAATCAAGGGCAAAATTGTCTGACCTACGTAGGTTACTTATGTCTGAATAAGCATTTGCAAAATAGTTTGCAGTAACACCTATGTTCCAATACTCTGGATCACGGTATTCAAAACCTATTTGCATCGCTGTTTCTGGTCCGCCAGCCACGTGGTAGTTTTTCAGTTTGGTTGTTCCGTCACCAAAGGTGAGCTGACGTCCAGGAAAGTCATCACTGGTGAGATATAGATTAGGGTTGTTGGTATATACGTTTTGACCAACCGCTGCCGCAGCTTTCAAATTGATGGTAGGTGTTACTTGATATTCAACACCCATTTCAACACCTACATTACGACGATCTACATTTGTCAATACTTCTTGGACAAATGCGGCACCATCATCACTAGGTAATCCTGTAAGATCTTCGGTAAAATAGAAGCCTAGATCGTTTTCATCTTCGAACTTCAAGTAATAACCCGTCAAACGGAATTTCACTATAGGTGAGCGATAGATATATCCTGCATCAAGACTATAGCTTTTGCTAGATTCAATACCATCGACGATTTCGTTATTCTGTCTGGCATTAGAAAAGGTGTTTCTTATATAAGGAGCTTTAGTTAAATAGGCTGCATTGAAGTTCAATAGGTTTAACCCATTAATTTTATAAGTTGCTCCACCTTTCACACCAAAATCTGTGAAATCTACTTTCTCACTTTTACCAAAAGATAGATTTCCTAAATAATTACCGTTTTCATATTTACCATCACGCTGATATTCAGTTCTGGTAACACTACCAGCCATATAGAAATCTACCTTGTTGGTCTTAAACTGGGTTTGTGCAAAGGCACCCGCTACATCAGCATCGATAACATAATTATATTTATAACGATCACCTTCTGTTGCAATGCGATTTGGATTTCTAACGTCAGATTGCGCTGCTAGATCCTGAGTAATTTGAGTCGTCTCTTCTGCAAAGAAATCTACATCTAAATAACCAGTACCGCCTAGTAGATCCTGAACCTCTGCGTAGTTGTCGCTTTTCAGATTACGATAATTTAATCCAGCTGTCAACAATATATTGTCAGCAAGATCTGCAGTAAGAATGGAACTTGCTTGTATTTGATTGTCATCTATGCGATCATTTTGAATAATGTAGATAGAATTCCCTCCAGCGTTGCGTACAATTCTATTGGCATCATATAATTGTGGCCAGTCTAGTTGTCCATCATTGATGAATTCCTGCTCTGCTAAAAATGCAGATGCTAGATTTTGAGGGTCAGTGCCGTTTCTCAAGAAGAAACTTGGAAGATTCTGGTAGTAATCAGGGTTAGGGTTTGTAGCACCACCAATATAGGCACTTTGTCCATCTAGGATAGCTAACCTTGTCCCACCATTATCAATTCTTGTATTACCAATCTTCCCGAATTGATACGAAACATTTGTCTGTAGCTCCACTTTAGGAGAAATATTCCAATAGTGGTTTAACATCAGGATAGGCTCATCAATCTCACGTATACGAGAATTGCGCTGTGTGTTATCCTGTATTCCCCAGAAAGGATTATACTCAATACCTTTAAGATCTTTAATCTCATCAGTAATAGCAGTTCTACGACCACGTCTATTTGATGCGTATATTCCTGTGAAATTTAAAGAGTGATTCTCGTTCAATTTCTTTTCTACGTTGATGCTCAAAGAATTGGCATCATATAAGGTTCCATCCACAAAGCCTTCTTCACCAGATCGTCTGGAAGCTGTAATGGCATATGCCCAACCGCTACTCAACAAACCACTTTTGTAAGTTCCCATGAAACGGGCGCGGTAACTTCTGTTTGCAGATGCATAAGATATCTGGGAACCAGCACGTTGCTGGGAAGCTCTCATATTAATACTTTGAACTCCACCATAACCACCAAAGGTGTCATCTGCGGGTGCAAGACCCATCGTAAAGGTCTGGTTGCGCTGCAGGTCATTGATGCCGCCCCAATTGGACCATTGTGGTCTACCTGAGAATTGCTTGTTCATTTCAAGACCGTTGATCAAGATCTTACCGTCTTCACTATTAAGACCTCTAGGTCTAAAAAATGTCGCGCTAAAATCAAATGCAGCAGCTCTCAAAAACTGATCTCTGGTCGCCTGTAACAATCCAGAAACATTATTTGCAGCATTATCATCGTCTGCAAGATCGTTTTCTGTTAAGGAAACAATCCCTTGAGCTTGTTCCTGCTGTATATTATCCACCTTAAGATAGAGAGGATCAAGGTTCACTGTAGAGCCGGTAACGATAACCACCGGTATGTTCCTTGTAAGGTATTCATTGGACTCGATGATGAGCATTTGATCTCCTTCTTCAAGGTCTTGTTCAAAAATAAAATATCCCTGTGCATCAGTAGTTGCTTGAAGGCTTGAACCTCTTATGATTATAATCGCACCAGGAATGGGTTCTTCTGTAGTCTCGTCAATGACACGACCTTTAAGGAGCTCCTGCGCCATTCCTAAAGCGGAAATAAGCATGATTAGAGCCAGTAAAAGCCTAGAGTAAAATTGATTCATTCGTTGTTAATATTATTATAACGTTATCTATGGTCGGGCAAAACTACAGAATTATATTGGCTAACGTACCTTTGGCTTGGCGTTTGCTAAAAATTTTACATAAACATAAACTTAGAAGAACTTTTACCATGTATAAATATTTGATTTTCAGTGTTTTGTTTTATTTCGCTTTCGCGAAAGCGGGAACAGCACAAACCGCAGAAGCAAAACAATATAAGGTTCAGACCGTAGCATTTTACAACCTGGAAAACCTCTATGATACCGAAGATGACACGACCATTAATGACGAGGCAAGTCCTATGATGGAAATGGATCCAGGCATACGAGAAGAGATATATCAAAAGAAGTTGGCTAACATGGCGAGAGTAATTCGCAAGATAGGAGCAGAAAAATCACAGTCCGCGCCAACTATCTTAGGTGTTTGCGAGATAGAAAACCGTAAAGTGCTTGAAGATCTTGTCAATCATCCATTACTTCTTGAATATGATTATGGAATTGAGCATTTCAACTCACCAGATCGTCGCGGTATTGATACAGGCTTTTTATATAAGAAAAGAGAATTTAAAGTTTTAAATAGTACTCACAAGGAACTACTGATTTATGATCCAGTTGATGGTGATCGCATCTATACAAGAGACCCCATTGTTGTAACTGGTGAATTGAATGGTGATAAAATGACTTTTATTGTGAATCACTGGCCATCGAGAAGTGGTGGTGAGCAAAAGAGCCGTAGCAAGCGTAATGCTGCAGCCGCACTAAACAAAACAATCATTGATAGTCTTCACAGCATTGATTCAATGTCTAAAATATTTGTCATGGGTGATTTAAATGATGATCCTACTAATGAAAGTGTCAAGGATATTCTCAACGCCCAAAAGGATAGAGAAGATGTAAGTTCACAGATGATCTACAATCCATACATGCAAATGCATAAGGATGGTTACAGCACTTTATTTTATAGAGATGCAGGTAATGTATTTGACCAGATTATGTTTACTTACCCTATGCTGACTGAAGCCAATCAAACCGGCTACCAGTACTGGCAATCTCATATTTACAATCCAAGTTTTATGAGTAATAAAACTGGCCAATACAAAGGATATCCTTACAGAAGCTTTCTAGGCAGTACTTTCACAGGTGGTTACAGCGATCACTTCCCAGTGTACGTTTACCTTGTAAAAGAGATTACAGAGCAAGACAACGTAAATGAAGCAATAGAAGAAGCAAAGGAAACCGTTAATGAGCTCAAAACTGATAATTAAAGTATTCTAAGAATTATAAGAATGCGCTCAACGAGCGCATTTTTGGTTTAAAAGTGGTAGAAGGCATCTTCTAAATGCTCGATGTTAGTTCCAGCCTTATTTTTTATGATGGCCACAATATCAAAACGAACTTCTACATCATTTTCTCCTAGTTCCTCCACAAAATGGTGGGCTGTTTCAACGAGTCTTTTGATTTGTAAGGGCTTTAAAAAGTCTTGAGGATCTCCAAAGTCTGGAGTAGATCTAGTCTTTACCTCAACAATGACAATAACATCTTTCATTCTAGCAATGATATCAATCTCGCCTTTTAAGTAGGTGTAATTTCTGGTAAGTATTTGATACCCTTTTTTCAGTAGATGCGCGGCGGCAAGATCTTCACCTGTGGAACCTAAATCATTATGTTCTGCCATTTGAAACGATTATTGTGAGATAAAGATTTTATCTGTTTCAATGATAACATTAGTTTGTTTACCTAGAACAAAACTATAGTTATCAACCACATGACCTGCTGGGAAATTATAAATGACAGGATAGTCATAGTCAGTAGTGTGTTCATTAATGATTTCTTCAACGGTCTTGCCAAACGGAGTTTCATGATCCCTGATATCTGTAAAACCTCCAATAATCAAGCCTTTTAAATGGGCTAGTTTTCCTGCACGTTTCAAAACGGTCATCATGCGGTCTATGTGATAGCGTAATTCATCCAGATCTTCCAAGAATAGAAAGTGCCCATCGACATTTGGAAAAGTTGGAGATCCCAACATACTCACCAGTACAGAAAGGTTACCACCTACAACGGGTGCATTAATGGTTTCAGATTTTAAATTTTGGTGATTTGGAATTACAAACTCCTGCCGACTTCCTTCTACCGCTTTTTTCCAACTGATTTTCACTTCATCAGCTTTCTCTTCCAGTTCTCTAGGCATGAACGTATGCAAGCTTCGTAAACCATGTTGCTGCCATAATCCATGTAAATGTGTGACATCAGAATAGCCTATTAATAGCTTATTGCTACCCTTCAAGACATCCATATCAATACTATCTACAATCTTTACTGTGCCATAGCCACCACGAGCGATCCAGATTGCATTTACAGAATCATCTTTTAGCGCGTCCATAAAATCCTCGAGGCGTTCTTTATTGGAACCACCATATTGATGGTGCTGTTTTCCAATAGTATTTCCTAGACTTACTTGGTAGCCTAAGGATTCCACCCATTGCGTAGCAAGGTTCAAATCTTTTGCTTCAACAGATCTTGCGGTACATAAAATGCGAATGTGGTCACCTTTCTTAAGTAATGGATACGATTGATATTCTTTCATGAGATAGATTGCCCTTAAAAAACAGCAAATTTTATTAGACCAGCAGTCTTTAGATTAAAAATACTAGAAAATAATTGGTACTATAGAAGAATGGAAGTTATGAAGTAAATCAAAACCTTATATGATTCTATCGCAAATGCTATCAATCGTTTGATAGCTGCTCTCTTAAATAGGATTAATAGAGCTACTGAGTAGTAGTGGCTGTCTTAGGAATCTCAATCTGAATCCTGTTTATAAAGAGTTTCAAATCTTGGGATTCTTTGGAGGACAAATCAAAACTATTATAACTGTAATATTCTGATGGGATCACGTCAGATGTAGGTCTGACCGTATAGGTGATTTTCTTGTCAGCGATTTGGCCACTATCGATTTTGACCTTTCCGGGTAGGTCATATCCCAAACCATAAAATGAGATAGGAGCGTTATTTGCTTTCTGTAAGACCTCGATAGGGTCGCCCACTTTGCCATAGGGTGTTGTCCATTGTCCAGACTTGTTCCAATATAATTCTTGTGGTAGGGAATCATTATATATGACGGTTAATTCATCCAGTGTACCAGGATACAGTGTCATTACGGTTCTTACACCACCGTATTCATCGACAAATTTGGTTTCTTCAGTAATATTTGCGTCGCTGTACTCATCTTCCCAATTTTGATTGGTAGCAATTTGCTCCACAAGAGATGGAGCATCCCATGGGTCAATAGGTTCTTTATCTTTTTGACAGGAAGCTATGGCAATAGCAACAAATAGGAGCAATATCTTTTTCATGAAATCATTTTACCAGCTACAAATATAGCGGTGCATTTTAAAATTTATATATCATACGATCTACATAAAGCTGAAGGTTTTCAACATTAGGGCTGGCAGAATCATAGATAGTACTGCCTAGAAACTCAGTCACAGCATCTTGCGGGATATCGTCATAGTTGGGAGACAATGAAATGGAATATCGATCCTTATCGATAGCACCGTTTTCAAACAACACATAGCCACTATTGTCCCATTCAAAACCCGCAAATTTCACGTTGGTACCATTGATTTCATTCAGCTTTTCAAGTGAAGTGCCTATTTGGATGCCATTTTCAAGGCGCCATCTGCCGCGATTGGACACATAAATTTTATAGGCTGCACCATCCTCAAAAGATATCAATAGCTCGTCAGACGTTCCTTCTCCCAGGAAAAGAACTTTACGCGTTACCGTTCCTTCCTCAAAATTCATACTGGCCTCATTCATATCAAGATCATGATACGTGTTTTTGTAGGATCCATTACGTATTTCAGTGCCGAGATTCTCGAGAGTCCAGTAAGCTGCTTCTTGAGCATTCTCAGCAGCGGGAATGCTAGTTTCCAATATTTGCGGCTCTTTATCTTTGCAACTTATTGCAATCAAGATCACGGTAAGAAGAAGGATGAAGTTTTTCATGAGGAATGCTAAGGAACTCGCTTTCGCGAAAGCTAATTCATTACATTCATTACTGCTCCCAACAGAACATTAAAGCTGCCACAGATATTGTAAATTTGTGGCCTTTTAGAGATTTCATGAGCGATCAACAACGATATACGATTACAGCGGCATTGCCGTATACAAATGGACCTGTGCACATAGGTCACCTGGCTGGAGTTTACGTCCCAGCAGATATCTATGCGCGTTACCAGCGGTTGAAAGGCAACGATGTAGCCTTTATTTGCGGTAGTGATGAGCATGGTGTGCCCATTACTTTAAAGGCCAAAAAAGAAGGTGTATCGCCACAAGAAATTGTGGATCGCTACCATAAAATTATTGGTGATTCTTTTGAAGAATTTGGAATTTCGTTTGACAATTACAGCCGTACCAGTGCGCCTATTCACCACGAAACTGCAAGTGCCTTTTTCATCAAATTATATGACGACGGCAAGTTTATAGAACAAGTTACAGAGCAGCTGTATGATGCAGAAGCCAACCAATTTCTAGCCGACCGTTTTGTGGTAGGAACTTGTCCTAAATGCGGCAACCCAGAATCATACGGCGATCAATGCGAGCGCTGCGGTACGTCCCACAACGCTACTGATTTAATAGAGCCAAAAAGCGCCATCACCGGCAATGTTCCAGAATTGCGCGAGACCAAACACTGGTTCCTGCCGCTGGATCAATACAGCGACTGGTTGAATGAATGGATAGTAGAAGGCCATGCTGCCGACTGGAAAACTAACGTGTTGGGCCAAGTAAAAGGTTGGGTGACTGACGGTCTCAAACCTCGCGCAGTAACGCGCGATCTGGATTGGGGAATTCCTGTTCCCGTTGAAGGAGCCGATGGTAAAGTGCTTTACGTTTGGTTCGACGCACCCATCGGTTATATATCGTCCACTAAGGAATGGGCAGATCGAGAAGGCAAGAATTGGGAGGATTACTGGAAGAAGGACGACACTAAACTGCTTCATTTTATAGGCAAGGACAACATCGTTTTTCATTGCATCATTTTCCCTGCGATGTTGAAGGCGCATGGCGAGTTCATTTTGCCGGACAATGTTCCAGCAAACGAATTCTTGAATCTAGAAGACGATAAAATTTCGACCTCGCGCAATTGGGCGGTTTGGTTGCATGAATACCTCGAGGATTTCCCGGGACAACAAGATGTGTTGCGCTATGTATTAACGGCAAACTCACCGGAAACTAAGGACAACAATTTCACTTGGAAAGATTTCCAGGCGCGCAACAACAATGAGTTGGTGGCCATCCTTGGTAATTTCATCAATCGGGCGCTGGTATTGACCCATAAATATTACGATGGAGTAGTGCCAGAACCTGGCGCATTTACCGCCATTGATCAAGAAACACTGGATGCGGTCAATGCTTTTCCAGCCAGTATAGAAAGTAGTTTGGAGAGATATCGCTTTCGCGAAAGCGCCAACGAGTTCATGAACCTTGCACGATTAGGAAACAAATACCTAGCCGATGAAGAGCCTTGGAAAATCATCAAAACCGATCCAGAACGTGTAAAAACGATCATGTTCGTCGGCTTGCAAATTGCTGCAGCTCTTGCCGTTCTTGCAGAACCGTTCTTGCCTCATACGGCTAAGAAATTACAAAACATGCTTAACATCGCTTCAAATCCTGCTGCCAGATTGCGTGCAGATCTGGTCAAGATCGAATGGAATGATATTGCTGAAAAACAAGAGCTGTTGCACCACGGCTACAAAATCAATCCAGCCGAATTGCTCTTCTCTAAAATCGAAGACGAACAAATAGAAGCGCAGCTCGCCAAACTAGAAGCTACCAAAGCTGCCAACAAATCCACAACACCTAATCTTATGCCACAGAAAGAAGAAACCAACTACGACGATTTCATGAAAATGGACCTACGCGTCGCAGAAATCCTCACTGCAGAAAAATTGCCCAAGTCCAACAAATTGATGGTAATGACAGTCGATACAGGTATTGATAAGCGTACTATCGTTTCAGGAATCGCAAAACACTACACGGCTGAAGAATTGGTAGGCAGAAAAGTAACCGTCCTAGCAAACCTTGCACCTAGAAAGTTGATGGGCGTAGAATCTCAAGGAATGATCCTACTTGCCGAGGATCCCGACGGAAAACTAGTTTTTGTCAATCCAGATGATACGATTGTGAATGGTGCAACGATAGCGTAACATAATAAAAATCAAAAGGTGCGGAATTAATTCCGCACCTTTTGATTTTTCAGTAGAATTATTCTAAAACCTACTCTTCCTCGCTACTGTTTTTTGCAGCTTCTCCTTTTTCCATGGAATTTGGCTGTAGGTTGTCGTCTTTAGCGATTCCTTTTGCGTGAGGTATTGGGTGTTTTCCTTTAGTTTCTTCGAAGTTTGGCGTTTTCATAGTTTTCTTTTTAAATTAATTCATCGCTTTAAAGCGATTTCCTACAAGTTAAGCAATGTATGACTCGCAACAACTGTTGCTAACAATACTTTACCATCAGTAAACTCAATTCCTCGTCATCTTTTCTTTGAAAAGAGGTATCACTGCACTTAAGTGAGCGCCTATTTTATTTACTGGTTTGAAGTTGTCGTTGGTCAAAATCACTTGAGGTCTTAAGGTTAATGAAAAACCATTTCCACCTATTCCAAAAATAGGAACATACCTCAAAGACCAAGAATCAAAATCGGTATAGGTGACAAGTTCGTTACCCAAGACTAGAATCTGATAATAGATCAAGCCAGTAACTTTTGGGCCTAGGATAAAGGATTCTGTATTAAGACCTATTTCTGTACTGATGCCGTATTGAAATCCGCTACCGTGGCGACCGCCATACCTTAATTTATGGATACCTACATCTAGAAGATGGAAGTTACGATCGTTGGGTCCTTCAAAATTCAGCTGATAACCAGCCTGAATATTAATTGAATCGTAGTAACTATCGTCTGTTTGAGATTCTTGTGGAAAGGCCAAAAATGAGATGAATAGAAATAAGGCAAAGTAGCACTTCTTAGTGAGGCACATGTTTTAAATATCTCTTGGTAATGTCACCTTTTCCTTTTGCCAAATAGCTAAGTAAAGTAAAATTCCAATTACTGGCGCAAGAACTACTACTAGAATATAGATCAATTTATTGTCATCTTTTCGAAATGTGCTGCGAGCAATGTCTATAATGCAGTAGACCCATAAGCCCATTAAAAAAAGACCTAAAAACACAAATAAGCTAGCAGGAAAAAATCCGTCCATGAAGAAACTTTTTTAAATATAGGTTTTTTAGATAAAATTGTGAATTGCTATTCCGGCATCGCCACATAACTATCATCATTTTTCATCATGGGAAAGGTCTTGTCTTTCCAGGCTTGTTTTGCAGCTTCAATCTTGTCTTTGGAATGGCTTACAAAATTCCAATAGATGTGGCGCTCTTCAGGGAACGGCTCACCGCCAAATATCAAAATATGGCTTCCAGCCTTGATGGTGATATTGCAAATATCTTCCGTTTTACTGACTAGCATATTTCCTGCTTCAATCAAGTCGCCACAAGCCGTCACGTTACCGGTAACAATGGTGATTCCTATCTCGCCTTTTAGATTGCCAGCTACGTTTAGATGATAATCGCTTTCAGTTTTTATATCAATCATAAAAAGTTCAGAATGAACCGGAACTGGCGATTCCTTACCATAGCCTTTTCCAGCGACCAGCTTGAAGGTAGCTCCTGCATCTTCCCATACAGGCAACGCATCTGCATCGATGTGGTGAAATTCTGGCTCACAATCTTCAAGGTCTTTGGGCAACGCCACCCAAATCTGGTAACCGTGCATGGTAAATTCGGCTGCGGAATCTCGCAGGTGTTGAGGTGTACGCTCTGTGTGCGTGACGCCTTTACCACCAACCATCCAGTTGACAGATCCTGGTTTGATAATTTGGTTCGTGCCTATACCGTCCTGATGTGTGATTTCACCTTCCATCAAATAAGTCAAGGTCGATAACCCAATATGCGGATGCTGATCAATATCCATATATTGGTCAGGTCCCAAAGCTTCTGGACCCATGTGATCTATAAAAATAAACGGACCAACCATGCGCTTCTTACGAAATGGTATCAATCGACCTACGAGAAAGTCACCTATATCGCGACTGCGTTCTTCTATAATTAAACCAGTATTGGACATCTTTAAAATAGTAAAATAGATAAAACGTGAAATGCCTTAATAGGCGTATCACATATATTGAAAGATAGAAATTTTAGCAGAATCTAAAAAAGCGACTTGTCCAGTTTCCCACGTTTATGTCTCTTACCCACAATCAGGTACACTGGTATTCCAATAATTGGTAGGATAAGAAGGAGCAGGAAATAAGTCAACTTTTCTTTTCCTGTATCAAATTTACCCTGTACGATATCATAGATACAGTAAAACCATAAGGCAACAAGCAGTGGCGCGAGATAATAAATAGGAGAAGAATACATAATTTATTCGGTTGCTGTAAAATTACACCACGGCTCATATCTACAGCAGCAATTAACGTTTGCCACAACATTTAACCTGCTAGATTCCTTTCACTTATGGAATGTCTCTATTTCGCTTTCGCGAAAGCGAAACATTCCTCAAAATTATTTTTCATTTTGATTTAGGTTTTGATTTTACACACTACTTTTGCTCCATCTCAAGGGGTGCTTTTTTAATCGAAGGCTGAGATTATACCCGAGGAACCTGGGCAGGTAATGCTGCCAAGGGATTTGATGCGACAAACCGATTCGAGCGACAGTCGAGATTGGTTTGTGGCGTAAAAAAGAGAATCCTCTCAAACATTTTTAATTTTAATCACGACCGATTGAATGCCCCTTTCATTCGAACTTAAAACAAGTTCACATGAAACATTTATCAGTCGCTGTAATTGCCGTTGCATTAACACTATCCAGCACGGTAACAGCACAAAACGCGCAGGAACAAGACACCACTAAAGCTGAAAAGCTCAACCAAATTGTTCTCAAAGCCACACGAGTAACTACAGAAAATCCAGTAACCTTTTCTAACGTCACGGCAGAGGATCTCAAGTCGAGAAATCTAGGTCAGGACCTACCTATTTTACTCAATTATTTGCCTAACGTGGTTACTACAAGTGATGCCGGTGCTGGAATAGGTTATACGGGAATACGCGTGCGAGGTAGTGATGCCACAAGAGTCAACGTGACACTCAACGGTGTTCCCTACAATGATGCAGAATCCCAGGGAACCTTCTGGGTCAATTTACCTGACTTTTCCAGCAGTGTAGAAAGTGTGCAGCTGCAACGCGGCGTTGGTACCAGTACTAATGGTAGCGGTGCTTTTGGCGCAAGTCTCAACATAAAAACCACGGACTACAGCGATGAAGCTGAGGTTAAAGTGGCCAATTCCATTGGCTCTTTTAACTCACGCAAGCATAACATCCAGTTCACCACAGGGTTGCTGGATGACCGCTGGGAATTTAACGGCCGCGCTTCACAGATCTATAGCGATGGTTACATCGATCGCGCAGATAGCGACCTGAAATCCTATTATGTTTCCGGTTCTTATGTAGGTGATAAAACATTGGTCAAAGCCATCATCTTTGGAGGTCAGGAACGCACGTATCAAGCATATTATGGTATTGATCCAGTTACGCTCGAAACTGATCGCACCTTCAATAGCGCAGGATTGTACATAGATGAAAATGGTAACACTCAATTCTATGACGCGCAGGTAGATAACTACAATCAAGATCACTACCAGTTGCTATTGAGCCATAGATTCAATAACAACTGGAGTGCCAGTGCCACTTTGCATTACACAAAAGGACGTGGCTACTTCCAGGAATATCAAGAGAGTGATTTTTTCTTTGATGCTGCTGGAAGAACCCAATTTGACGTCTATGGGTTGGATGCTTTTCAGGCGAATGGAATGACGGTGACCAGTAGTGATCTGGAGACACGCCGCTGGTTGGACAATGAGTTTTATGGTGTTGTGACTAACCTTAACTACAAGAATGACTGGATAGACGCAAGTTTTGGTGCTGGAATCAATCAGTATGACGGTGAGCATTATGGTGAGATTATCGCGGGCAGTTTTATACAGCTCAACGAACCGTTGCAGCGATTTTATACCGGTAATAGCGTGAAGAATGATTTTAACGCTTTCGCGAAAGCGAACTTCAAAATATCCTCTGAACTAACAGCATTCATTGACTTGCAGCAACGTCGTGTGGATTACAACACTACGGGAAGTGATTTTGCAGTAGACCAATTTTTAACTGATGAGCGTTACGATTTTTTCAACCCAAAAGCAGGTGCTGTTTACAGGTTCAACCCAAGTAACCAGCTGTACGGTAGTGTCGCTCGCGCACAAAGAGAACCCAGCCGTGCAGATTTCCAGAACGGCTCTCCAGAAGCAGAGGATTTGATCGATTATGAATTGGGCTACCGCTTTGCCAAACCTTCCATGAACGTCAATGTCAACCTTTATTATATGGATTACAAGGATCAACTGGTGTTGACTGGTGAAATTGATAATCAAGGTGTGCCATTGAGAGCCAATAGTGGTAATAGCTATCGGTTGGGACTTGAGATCGATGCAAGATTCAGAATAACCGACAAGTTATTCCTGCAACCCAATTTTGCAATTTCCCAAAACCGAAACCAAGACTTTATAATAGACGATAATGGTACGCCCAACAATCTAGGCGATACTGAAATTGCTTACTCACCATCAGTTGTTGCTGGTAATGCGATCACCTATAGCATTCGTGATAATTTTGAAGTATCGCTATTGTCTAAATATGTGGGCGAGCAGCAATTGGATAATACGGATAGTGATACGGCAAGATTGGATAGTTATTTTGTCAACGATTTCAACGCACAATACATCTGGAAGCCGAACAATCTGGTCAAGGAAGTTACCCTGAGTTTGCTGGTCAATAATATTCTGGATGAAGAATACATTTCCAACGGTTATGTTTTCCCAGGATTTGGTAGTTTCTTGTTCCCACAGGCTGGAATTAACTTTTTGACTGGAGTAACATTAACTTTCTAAGAGCTAATTACAAAAACAAATTATCCAATCCCAAACCGATTATTAGCCACGCTGATGATCGGTTTTTTCTTGTAATAATTTGGTGGATAATAGTGTGGTCTTGTAGTGATCTTAAGTCAAGGTAATACTGAGAATGGTGATGGCTAATTATATAATAAAATTAGAAGCAACTACCCATTAATTAGAAACCACCACATTAGTTCCCTGGCGACTGACACGATAAGGTTTCATGGGAAATAAATTGGGATCGGTTTGATGGCGCCCGTCGATGATGTTGTAGGTGTTGTCATCATCTGTACATGGACAGGTGGCAATAATACCTTCAATATTCATGGCAGAACAGGAACTGGGCGAGTGATTGGGATCACTCAATTCATAGGCGACGAACTGATCATTACCTAAATGAAATACCACAAGACCGCGTATTCCTTGACTATTGACAACCACAAAATTATTGGCAAAATTAAGACTGGAATATTGTGGTAAATCTGTGTTGAGCGCTATTTGGAAAGATATATCGACAAGAAATGGATTGCGTCTGATATCGTCATCACTTTGACAGGCAAAAAGTGCCAAAACAGATAAAACAAGCAATATCTTTTTCATAAAGGAATGGTGCTAAGATGCTAAAAGTATAACGTTCATTTCCATATTTCGTATATTTGCATAGAAATCCCGCAGCAATCGTGGGATTTTCTGTTTTGTAGAGACCTGTGTCTCTGTAAAGGGAAGTTGGAATGATTGTTTCGCTTTCGCGAAAGCGATATCAAAACAAGTTCATACTGAGTGCATTTGAAGAACGAATGTGACCTTATCCTACAAACAACTAAACATTATTTATCATGAGTAACGTTTCATACTATACAGAAGAAGGACTTAAGAAATTAAAGGACGAACTGAAGCAATTGAAGGACGTCGAGAGACCTGCGGCGTCGCAGGCAATTGGCGAAGCGCGAGACAAAGGTGACCTGAGTGAAAACGCAGAATATGATGCTGCAAAAGAAGCTCAAGGAATGCTCGAGATGCGCATTTCAAAGTTGGAAGCTATTGTGTCTAATGCACGTATTATTGACGAGAATACGCTTGATTTATCAAAAGCGTTGATTCATAGTACTGTCAAGATCAAAAACCATAACAATAACATGGTGATGAACTACAAACTTGTGGCACAAAGCGAGGCAGATCTTTCTAAAGGTCACATAAGTGTCGATTCTCCAATTGGTCAAGGATTGCTAGGAAAGGAAGTAGGTGACACGGCAGAGGTTACTGTACCCGTAGGAACTATCAAGCTAGAAATTCTGGAAATAAGCAGAGATTAATCATGAGCATATTCACTAAAATCATTTCTGGAGAAATACCGTCTTATAAGGTTGCAGAAACTGATGATTTCTACGCTTTTCTCGACATCAATCCCAACGCACCTGGACACACACTTTGCGTCCCAAAGGTTGAGGTCAATAAACTTTTTGACCTAGAGGAAGACATTTACACCAGGCTCATGCAATTTTCCCGACAGGTAGCGTTGTGTTTGCGTGAAGAAGTGACCTGTAAACGTATAGGCATGTCTGTCATAGGATTGGAAGTGCCGCATGTTCATGTGCACTTGATACCGCTGCGAGACATGGAAGACATGCGATTTAACAATAAAGTAACGCTCGAAAATACTGAGATGCAGGAACTTGCAGATAAAATTCAAGAAAGATTTAATAACAGTTATAAATAAAATGGCAAAAGAAAAACAACCATTGGTTCCCTTCGATGCGTTGAGACGTATGCGCAGTCTTGTGGATCGCGATGCGACAGAAGAATTAAACAAATTATTAGATGACCACGGTGTGGATGCTAAGGATTCTGATGGCAGGACGGCATTGATGCACGCCGCTTTTTTTGGTAAGGAAGACCTCATGGCAGAACTTATTAAAAAAGGAGCAGACACCAACCACCAGGACAAGATAGGATACAGTGCGCTGCACCATTGCAGTTTGAACAAGCAAACAGGTACCGCACAGCTTTTACTCAATAATTTTGCAGATCCCAATCTATTGGACGAGCATGAGAATGGTCCATTGTGGGTGGCGCTCATGAATTCAAAAGGCGACTTCAAATTAGTGCGTCTTCTTGTAGAACACGGTGCAGATCCAGAAATTGAAAACCTATATGAGCGCACCGCAGAAGATCTTGCAGAAACGCTCTACAAAAAAGAACTAGACGAACTCCTTGAAGAAGAGGAATAAGTCAAATGCTAATGTGTCATAGTTTAAAACGATGGTACGGTAATAGCAGGAAGTCAAGCAATCCATAACTTTGAAAAAATTTAAATTATGTACCCAGCAGAATTAGTTCAACCCATGCGCGACGATTTAGGTAACGCAGGTTTTGAACATTTATATACAGCAGACGCAGTAAACAAAGCCATCAATCAAGAGGGAACAACTTTAGTAGTTGTGAATTCCGTTTGTGGTTGTGCTGCAGCAAATGCACGTCCAGGAGCAAAGATGTCTCTTGATAATTCCAAGAAGCCAGATAATATCGTAACGGTTTTTGCAGGTGTAGATCGCGAGGCGGTTGATGCAGCAAGAAGCGCGATGGTCCCATTTCCTCCTAGTTCACCTAGTATGGCATTGTTTAAAAATGGTGAACTGGTGCACATGCTAGAGCGTCACCACATTGAAGGTCGCCCAGCAGAAATGATTGCAGAAAACCTCAAAGGAGCCTACAACGAGAACTGCTAGAAATAGTAATCGTTTAAATATCAGAAACGCATTCCAAAAAGGGATGCGTTTTTATTTTGTGATAGTTTGTTACAAAGGTTTGAAAAGTTTGGGTGTGAAGAAGCACATTCTAATTTGCGAGTAAATATTTTATAAACTTGGAACTTGGAACTTGGAACTTGGAACTTGGAACTTGGAACTTGGAACTTGGAACTTGGAACTTGGAACTTGGAACTTGGAACTTGGAACTTGGAACTTGGAACTCGGAACTCGGAACTCGGAACTCGGCAATTTACTATGCACGCATACTGATTCCTGACCCAATCGCAATCACACATCGCAAAGCATCCTATCTTTGCAGGATGCAGAAAATTCTTTCCTATCCGCTGTCGGTCATACATCTGGTGCTTTTTTTCCTGATGTTGTTGATCTTTCATCCTATTCAGTTGATTTGTCACTGGATAGGTGGACATGACTTGCATCAAAAAAGTGTGGCAATCCTCAACTTGTGTTTGATGGGAACGCAACTACCGCTATTCAATACATTTAGCATTAAATACGAGCAGGATTTACCTATTGGGCCGTCTTATATTTTTGTGAGCAATCACCAGAGTATGTTTGACATACCACCGTTGATCTATTACCTAAGGAAATATTACCCCAAGTTTGTGGCAAAAAAGGAGCTGGCAAAAAATATTCCCAGCATATCGCTCAACCTTAGAATAGGCGAGAACTGCGCTATTGACCGCAAGGATCGCCTGCAATCCCTAAAAGCATTGACGGCTTTTGCAAAAAACGTTCATGAGAAAAACCGCAGCGTCGTAATTTTTGCAGAAGGTACACGCAGCCGGACCGGCGTGCCTAAACCCTTCCAGCGTGGTGGTTTGTTGACTATATTTAGTCAGGTTCCTGATGCTATTGTGGTGCCCGTGACTGTAAACAATAGCTGGAAAGTCGACAGATATGGTAAGTTTCCCTTTGGGATAGGGAATCACATAAGCGTGACGGTTCACAAACCTATGCCTATCGCGAGTAAGGATCCCAACGAAATTATAGAAGCGGCACAATCTGTGGTACATAATAGTATCACTTCAACTGCCGTTTAAATGCGGAAAAGTTGTTAATGTTTCGCTTTCGCGAAAGCGTACTAAGCTCAAAATCTTACCTTTATAAATCAAAGTTTTTAAATGATAACACCTCTTAAAAATATTCGCATAGAAGTTATGCAATCGCTGGAGTCCAAAGTGGAGTCCTTCATGGATAAATTCCTTATTCCTGTGGAAAAAATATGGCAGCCTACAGATTTTCTTCCTGATTCCCAAGCAGATGGATTTTTGGATAAATTGAAGGAGATGAGAGAGCTGGCTAAAGAATTGCCTTATGACTTTTGGGTAACCCTTGTAGGTGACACAATTACTGAAGAAGCACTACCAACTTACGAATCCTGGTTAATGGATGTGGAAGGTATTAATCAGATGGAAGGAAAAGGAAATGCCTGGTCAAAATGGGTGCGTCAATGGACGTCTGAAGAGAATCGCCACGGTGATGTCCTCAATAAATACCTTTATTTGTCAGGACGCGTGAACATGCGTGAGGTAGAAATAACGACACAGCACTTGATCGCAGATGGTTTTGATATAGGAACAGATCGTGATCCTTATAAGAATTTCGTCTATACCAGTTTCCAGGAATTGGCTACATACATATCACATAACCGTGTGGCAAAAATGGCTCGTGAATACGGGAACACAGCACTATCACGCATGTGTCGTATTATCTCTGGAGACGAGATGCGTCACCATAAAGCTTACTCCACATTTGTGGATGAGATTTTTAAGGTAGATCCTAGCAACATGATGATCGCCTTCAAAGAAATGATGGTACACAAGATCGTAATGCCTGCACACTTTTTACGTGAATCAGGCCAGACGATAGGAGCAGCATTTGAAGACTTTTCTAACAGCGCACAGCGCATAGGTGTTTACACAGCACAAGATTATATTGACATCCTTCAAAACTTGATCGACACTTGGGATATTTCCAACATGAACGATCTTACAGAAGATGCTGAAAAAGCCCGTGATTATTTGATGAAACTACCATCACGCATGGAACGCATCGCTCAACGCATGAAAATCCCTGCAGAATCCCATAAATTCAAATGGGTGCAGCCGGCATTGGTATCGTAATAAAAAAGTCCTTGAAAATTTTCAAGGACTTTTTTTATTTTTAATCAAAGTTAAATTGATGAAATCTTTTGTTCTTTTCTTGTTTTTATCGGGTGCTGCGTCAATTGCTGTTGCTCAAAATGCAGAGATAATTGACAGGCAAATTATAGAGATAAATGAAAATCTATCTTCATTTTCCAAGAGTGTAGATTCCACTGAAACCTCAATTACCAAAATCTGGAAAAAAGGTGATGAGATCGTTAAGGTCTTTCAGCAACATGCATTCAAAGAGTGTATTTTGACTTCAACACTTTATTTTGCAGATAGTAGACCTCTTAAAGGCATTGAAACAGAAGAGAATGAGGCAAATGAAGGGGTTTCTCATCAATTAACAGTCTACGTTACTAACCATGACTTAAAGAATGGTGAGCATACCTATCAGGTAATGGAGGAAGGAAAGCGCTCTTGTTCAGATATGTATTGCAGTTACGACAGTATGTTTTATCTAGACGATTTATAATTTTAGATGCAATTCAAAAACTCCCATCAAGGCCAGCCTTGATGGGAGTTTTTGCTTAACTCATTTATATAAAAGTTTAAGGTCCCTGAGCGAAGTCGAAGTGATCACACCACTACCCAATCCTCAAATCCTTCCAGTAACTATCAGGCTTTAAACCAACCTTAGTATCAGGATAGATACGTTGCTGTGTTTTTGGCTGGAAAAAGGAATAAGGATATTCTACAGGTGGTGCACTAACATCATTCAATTTTTGAAGTAGATCCGTAGGGATTTCAAAATCCAATGCCTTCATGTTGGCTTCTATCTGGCTCATTTTAGTGGCACCTACAAGAACGCTAGCAACACTAGGTCTATTAGCGGTCCAGTTGAGTGCGATACTCGCCATAGGCTGGTTGATTTCCTCACTTACTTCATGCAGAGTTTTCACGATGTTCCAGTTGCGCTCATTGTCCTTGGAACTGACCTCTCCACCATTATCGACGATATGCTTGAGTCGGCCTTCTACATCTTCCTGCTCATCAATTCCTGGTTTGTACTTACCAGAAAGTAAACCGCCACCTAGCGGTGACCACGCCATGATGCCGGTGTTTGTTTGCTGACACAAATCAATATACTCATGTTCAATATTACGCTGGGTAAGTGAATATTCCAGCTGCAGGGCGCTTACTGGTTCGTAATTATTGTAGCGTGCTATCATCTGTGCTTTGCTGGCGTACCACGACGGAACATTGGATAGCGCGTAGTGCAATATTTTACCTTCTGCAACAAGATCGTTTAGGGTGCGCATCACTTCTTCGGCTGGAGTCATGCGATCCCAAACGTGCATGATGTAGAGATCGATGTAATCTGTTTTCAGTCGCTTGAGAGATTCTTCTACCGTACGGCGTATGTTCTTGCGAGAGTTTCCACCACCGTTGACGTGCTTGTTTTTGCTCGTGTTGAAAGTGAACTTGGTAGCCAGCACAATTTCCTCGCGATTCCCGCGCTGCTGCATGAATTCGCCTAGCAGTTCCTCACTGGTGCCTTCCGTATACATGTCTGCGGTGTCCACAAAATTCCCGCCGTGATCCAGATAGTAATCAAATATTTGCTGGGCAACTTTCTTATCATTTCCCCAACCCCATTCTTCACCAAAGGTCATGGTTCCCAGCGCCAGACGACTCACGCGCAACCCGGTATTTCCCAATGTGTAATATCTCTCCAAAGCCATAATCTTGTTTTGATGTTGAAGATAATGGCGCTTTCGCGAAAGCGTAACTAAACCCATCTTAAATTTTCAAATCCATCATCGCGATACGACTGGCTTAATAATTGCTACATTTAATGCCATGAAATTGTACCGAAACAGTCTGCGCAACAGGATATTTTTCTCCATGATCCTGCTGACTCTTATCTCCAGTATTCTTATTGCTGGGATGTCCATTTACCAGTATTCTGAACAGGGAAAGGATTACCATAACGAGCGGCTGGAACGTAAGGAAGAAGCTATTCTAGAGAGCTTTAAGTACGAGCTCAACAGGACTGATTTTGCGATTACCACAGCAAATTTGCCCATCATCTTTAGGGATGTCATTTTTGATATCAGTGACATTCATGCGTTGCCGGTTCGTATGTACGATCTGCGCGGTCGCCTGATCAAGACCAGTAGTAAAAAATTGACCGATAGCAAGACCAGACGACTGGACGATGATGTCCTCAATAACCTGCGCGATTCTGATACCGGTCGTTACGTGGTGCAGTTTGATGAGCACGGCAAGCATTACCGTGCGAGTTATACCTATTTAAAAGACGACCAGTTCAAGAATATCGCGATTATTCATTTGCCTTATCTCGAGAATGATGGGTTTATTAATTATGAGTTGCGGGAATTTCTATATAGAATAGGGATCGTTTACATCCTCATGATTTTGTTCTCGATCTTGATTGCTTATTTACTTTCTAAATACGTGACTAGATCTATACGCTTGATTAGTGACGGAATCAAGAGCTTGAATATCGCCAAACGCAACAAAAAGATCAACGTGGACGTATCAGGAACTGAAGAGATCAACACTCTTGTAGAATCCTATAACGGCATGGTGGATGAGCTGGAAGAAAGTGCCGTGAAACTAGCTACTAATGAGCGCGAACAAGCCTGGCGCGAGATGGCTAAACAGGTGGCGCATGAAATCAAAAACCCGCTAACGCCCATGCGATTGACGGTGCAAAGTTTTGAAAGACGTTTTGACCCGCAAGATCCAGAGGCAAAAGAAAAACTTGCCGAATACTCCAACTCGCTCATTGAGCAAATCGAT